>JALYVR010000002.1 GCA_030853145.1 Chloroflexota bacterium
GTCCATCGCCGTCGCCGAGTCCAACGGTGGTGCCGAGTCCATCGCCGTCGCCGAGTCCAACACCCAGCCCAACGGCGGCAGTGCCAACGGGCGGATCAACGCCGACGGCGACCCCCAGATCGGTTCCGTCGCCCACGCCGACTCCAAAGCCGACGCCCCGCCCGACGGTGACGCCAACGGCGACGCCGCATAGCTCTAGCTCCATGATTAATCTGAGTCCCGATGGGAGTTCCTCGACAGGTGGGGGCGACCTCGGCGGCGACTCCACGAATGTCAGCTCAGGTCAGAGTCAGGGGCTGGTGCCAAATGTGTATATGCTCGATTTCAATGCCGACTTGAGCGTTCACCATTTCCAGAAATATACCCTCTCGGACGACTCTTGGGAGGTATATACTGGCCGCTTTGTCGATGCAAATCACGATGGCGCGTTCCTCTTTGACCGCTTCACCGGTATCGCGCGTGTGCTTGGCTTTGATAATAGCTTGAACCTGAAGCAGGATCAGAAGATAGACAATCTGAACGGGAACTGGGAGGTCTTTAGCGGCGACTTCAATGGCTCCGGGCGTGCCCAGGTTCTACTGTATGACCCCAGCACCGGTGATGCGCAGTTCCTGGCTCTCGCCGCCGATCTCTCGCTGGCCACGCAGAAGACCTATTCGCAGTGGGGTACCAATGATGTCCTGTATGTAGGCCATTTCGGGATGCCGACCCTGGGGGTGATGCTCTATGATCCCCAGGCAGGCAACAGCGACTTTATGGCCTTTGACAGTTCGCTGGAGATGATCCATCAGTACACTGTCCAGAGTTGGGACCAGCACTGGCAGATCCTGGTAGGCGCGTTTATTGACCGTTCGCGTTGTGTAGAGGCCGGCAATTGTAACACAAGCGATACGATCCTGCTGTTGGATCGCCAGACGGGAAAACTGGCTCAGTATGCCTTCTCCTTCGGGCAGCAATTCCAGGTGTTCGATAACCGCGCGGCGGCCTTTGTGCGCGAGGGGCTGGCCACGCAGAATCGTTTGAATGCTGTCGATACGACGACATTTAGCCTGCTGGCAACCCTGGACACGAGCATCAGGAATGAGGAACTCTACTAAGAACTGCCTGGTGATACAATACTCTCATGCAAAATATTTTTTTGGTTGGACTCTCTGGCAGCGGGAAAAGCACAGTAGGCCGCGTGCTGTCAGAGCGCCTGGGGAAACCCTTCCTTGATACTGATACGCTGATTGAGGAGGAGTGCGGGGCGCGTATCCCGGCGATTTTTACCCAGCACGGCGAGGCCTATTTTCGCGACTGCGAGTGTCGCGTGCTGGCCCAGGCCGCCCACACAGAAGGTGGCGCGATCATCGCCACCGGGGGGGGCATTGTCACCCGCGCAGAGAATCGCGCCCTGCTGGCTGAGCGGGGAACCACGATCTTCTTAGCCGTCGAGCCAGTTGTGGCCCTGGAGCGACTCAATGCGCAACGCTCCGCTGCGCAGTCGTCGCACGATACCCTGGAAATACGCCCATTGCTTGCTGGACCCGATCCCCTCGCGGCCCTAGGGACGCTGCTGGCCGCGCGCTCCGACTGGTATCAGGAGGCCGATTTCACCTGCTCGACCCAGGGGAAGAGCGTTGAACGCGTCGCGCAGGAGATCATCGCCCTACTCATCGGCTCTGCCCGGCTCGATGCCATATCCCCTCTTGTACGGCGCATCGCTGTAGGCGACGGCTATGACGCGGTCGTTGATTGGGGAGGGCTTGGCCGGCTGGCGCACTACCTGGCGCAACTCCAGCTCCCGCCCAGAGTCTTCCTGGTCGTTGATAGCAACGTCCATGACCTCTACACCCCTGTGGTTATAGCTGGCCTGCAACAGGCGGGATTCGTGCCCGCAGTCTATGTTGTGCCTGCCGGTGAGGCGAGCAAATCGCAGCAGCAACTCAGCGCGCTCTATGATTGGCTGCTAGAGCAGCGTGCCGAACGCGGCGAGGCGCTGATCGCCTTCGGTGGAGGCGTCGTGGGCGACCTGGCAGGCTATGCCGCCGCCACCTATCTGCGTGGTGTCCCGCTGATCCAGGTGCCAACGTCGTTGCTGGCCCAGGTTGACTCCTCTATCGGTGGCAAGACGGGCATCAATCATCCTCAAGGCAAAAATCTCATCGGCGCGTTTTATCAACCGCGCCTGGTGCTGGCTGATCCCGCTACCCTGCTGACGCTGCCTGCGCGCGAGCGTACCGAGGGCTGGGCAGAGGTAGTAAAGTATGGTATCATACTTGATACGGAGCTGTTTGCCCTGCTAGAGGCACACGCGGATACCCTGCGCGACTTTCTGCATCCCCCTGTCACGCTACTCTGTCACATTGTAGCGCGCTCTATTGATTTGAAGGCAGTCGTCATCGAAGAGGATGAGCGCGAGCAGGGCCGGCGAGCTATTCTCAACTACGGCCACACCCTGGCGCACGCGCTGGAGAATGTGGCGGGCTACGGTGTATGGCTGCATGGCGAAGCGGTCTCGCTAGGGATGGTAGCCGCCGCCCTCATCGCCCAGCGAGCCGGGCTGTTCCCCGCCGCTGAAGCAGCGCGCCAGAATCGCCTGCTGGAGGCGTTGGGACTGCCCATCGCGTATCGCGGACCGCTATCGGTACAGGATATCCTCGCGGCTATTCAGTTGGATAAGAAGGTGACACGGAAAAAGGTGCGCTGGATCATGCCGCGCCAGATTGGCGAAGTGATCGTCACCTCTATGCCCGGCGACCTGGTAGAGACTGGTGTGGCCGCATTTTTCGCGCAGGAGAGAGATGGTTTATGATAAAGATCTTACTCTTAAACGGTCCCAATCTCAATACCCTGGGAACTCGCGAACCGGCTATCTATGGTACGGTAACGTTGCCGCAAATCGTTGAGATGGTGCGCAGGCGTGCGGCAGAGTTGGAGGCGACGATAGATGACTTTCAATCGAACCACGAAGGGGCATTGATCGATTATCTCCAGCAGCATGCCGATCAGGCCGACGGAGTGATTATCAACCCCGGCGCGTTTACACACTATTCGATTGCCCTGCACGATGCCCTCGTGGCAGTCAAAGCGCCTATTATCGAGGTACACTTGAGCAATATTTACGCGCGTGAACCCTTCAGGCATCACTCGCTGATCGCGCCCATCAGTAAAGGGCATATTGTTGGGCTGGGCTGGCGCGGCTATCTGCTGGCGTTAGAGGCACTGGTCGAGTTAGCGCGGGAACAGGCCTAGAGAACGAGGAGAAAATCATGAATCAGGAAGCTATCGCTACCTTTCGCGCCTGGATGGTTGAGCAGGGCGTGGATGCGTTTCTTATCACGCAGCCCCAGAATCGCAGCTATCTCAGCGGGTGGTTGAATGATGATACAGAGGGCGCCGGAGCGCTACTGGTGGGACGGGAGCAGCAAATAGTGCTGACCAATCCGCTCTATAAGGAAGTTGCCGCCAACGAGGCCTCCGGCTGGCAGGTGATCGTTCCCGATGGGCGCGAGTACGCTGACACGGTTGCCACCCTGGCTCGCGAGCACAACTGGCACAAGATTGGCTTTGAGTCGCTGGTGCTCACCTATTGGGAGTACGAAAAGTTGCGCAGCGCGGGCGAGGGTGCGTATACGCTGCAACCGTTTGAAAGCACGAGTATAGATACGCTGCGCCAGGTCAAGCAGCCGCACGAGTTGGACCTGCTCAAGCGGGCCATCGCGATTACTGACGAGACATTTACGCATATTTGTGGCTGGATTCAGCCCGGTATGACCGAAAAAGAGGTGCAGTGGGAGATCTCGCGCCAGATGGTAGCCCTGGGCGCGGACGGTCCTTCTTTTGAAGCCATCGTAGCCTCTGGTCCCAATGGCTCCATGCCCCACGCGCATCCAGGCGAGCGCCGTATCCAGAAGGGTGAGCTGATCACCATTGATATGGGGGCGCGCTACAAGGGCTATTGCGCGGATATGACCCGCACCATTTGCCTTGGGGAGCCGCTGGAGCCGCGCATGCGCGAGGTCTATGATGCGGTGCTCCAGGCCATGAAGACGTGTGAGCAGGGCCTGCATGGCGGCATTTCAGCGCGTGCCGCCGATGCTCTGGCCCGCGACGTGCTGCAACAGGTAGATCTCGCGCAATACTATATTCATAGTACCGGGCATGGAGTCGGCTTGCAGATCCACGAAGAGCCTGGACTCTCGCCGCGCTCGCCAGAAGATGCTGTGCTGCCCGCAGGCGCAGTCGTCACGGTTGAGCCGGGCGTGTATATCCCTGGCTGGAGCGGGACGCGCGTCGAAGATTGTGTCCTGCTGAAGGAAGATGGCTGCGAGGTCTTAACGCAGTCACCGACAGACCTGGTGATCCAGCGCTAAATTGAGGGAGTTGTTTCATGATATCCACGGGTGACCTGAAGAGAGGTCTCACCATCGACTTTGAAGGCCAGTTGTGCAGCGTCCTCGATTGGCAGCACGTCAAAATAGGCCGCGGCGGGGCCATTGTGCGCCTGAAACTGCGCAACCTGCGCACCGGGTCAACATTTGATCGCACCTGTGACGCCGGCGAGAAGTTCAAGCGCCTCGACCTGGATCGCAGCACGGTGATGTACCAGTACGAGGATGATAACCAGTATCACTTCATGGATACCAGCACCTACGATGATGTCGTGCTAACCGCGGAGCAGCTCGGCAATGCTAGAAACTACCTGATTGATAACCTGGAGCTTGACCTGATCCTTTTCAATGGTGAGCCGATTTCAGTGGAACTGCCTGAAAAAATTGTGCTCAAGGTGACCTATACCGAGCCAGGCTTCAGAGGCGATACCGCGACGGGCGGCACGAAGCCAGCTACCACCGAGTCAGGCCTTGTGGTACAGGTGCCGCTGTTTATTACGACCGGCGATGTCATCCGTGTCAATACCACCATGGGAACCTACGTTGAGCGCGTGTAATGAAGGGGCACCCCCTCGCGGGCGCCCTGTTGGCCTGTCCCTTTCAGTCATGTTGGCAGGAGATGTATAATGGACGGAAAACATCCTCATTCCCAGAATGCGCGCTCGCTTCCTATCGAGCCTGTGGCCGCCGCCAGGACTATCGACATTAAACACCTGGAACGTCTTGTGAGCCTGCTTGATAGAAGCGATGTATCTGAACTGGAAGTGAAAAGTATTGTCGAGGGAACGCGCCTGGTGTTGCGCAAGATCAAGGTCTCGACAGGCAGCGAGCAACAGACGCTGGCCCAGCAAGGTATGATGTCGCAGGTCATGGCTCCAGCGCCAGTAGAGACGCGGCAAAGCATTGTTGCGCCGCTGGTCGGCACGTTTCATACACGCGCGAAACCAAAGGGCGGCGTCCTGGTTGCGGTCGGAGACCAGGTTAAGGTAGGCCAGCTTGTGGCGACCATTGAGTCGCTGAACGTCATCAATGATGTGGAGGCCCATGTGGCGGGCCGTGTTGTCGAGATCCTGACGCAGGAAGGGCAGCCGGTAGAATATGGGCAGGCGCTTATGGTTGTCGAGATAGCGGAGGGGTTGTGATGCTGGCGGATTCCATCTCGGTATTAAGTGTCTCCCAGGCTTCTCGCTACATTAAAGAACTGCTGGAGCTAGATGATGTTTTGCAGAGCATATGGGTGCAAGGAGAGATCTCCGATTGCAAGACATACCCCTCCGGCCATTGCTATTTTACCTTGAAGGATAGCAAGTCCCAGATCTTCTGCGTCTTCTTCAAACACGCCCGCCAGCGCTCCCTGGCCCCTGACCTGCGCAATGGTATGGCCGTTACTGTGAGCGGCAGGGTCTCGTTTTATGAGCGTGATGGGAAGCTCCAGCTTTACGTTGAGCATGCCGAGCTGTTGGGGGAGGGCGCGCTTTTTCTGCTGTTTGAGCGCCTGAAAGAGCGCCTGGCGGAAGAGGGGTTGTTTGCTGAAGAGCGTAAGCGCCCTTTGCCACTCCAGCCGACCGTGATCGGGATTGTTACCTCTTCTCAGGCCGCCGCCCTGCGTGATATGCTGCGCGTCCTGCATACGCGCTATCCGCTGGCAGAGGTCATTTTGTCGCCCACACTTGTGCAGGGCGCCGAGGCCCCAGCGGCTATTGCGGCCGCCATCGATCTGCTCAATGAGTATGGCGAGGCCGATGTGATTATCGTGGCGCGTGGTGGCGGCTCGATCGAGGATCTGTGGGCCTTTAACGAAGAGATGGTAGCGCGGGCAATCGCGCGATCACGTACACCTGTGATCACTGGCGTTGGACACGAGACCGACTTCACTATCGCGGATTTTGTTGCCGACCAGCGCGCCTCGACCCCTACGGCGGCTGCCGCTGCGGCTGTGCCCGATATCGCCGATTGGCGCGCGGACATCCAGGAGAAACAGCAGGCCCTGGTGGAACTGATGGAAGAGCGCCTGGCCGATGAGAGCGAGGCTCTGGAACGCATCACCCGTGACCTGTATCGCGCCAGCCCCCGCAGTCAACTGGATAGACGCCGCCAACAACTTGACGATACCACCGAACTCCTGCAAATGGGCCTGCGCCATATCGTCACGCTACGCGGCGAACGCCTGCGCGGCCTATCACTGGGCCTGCACTCGCTCAGCCCCCTGCTGACCATCGCGCGCGGGTACGCGGTCGTTCGCCGCACGACAGATCAAGCCGTGATCACCAGCGCGCAACAGGTGCAGCCCGGCGATCCCCTGAGCATTCAGGTAGCCGATGGGCATATCCCCGTTGAAGTGTTGTAGCAAGAATACATTGCATCCTGCTCAATATGGAAGCTTGTTGCGTTCGCATACGGATAGTGCTAGTATGAGCAAGGATCAAAAAGGCAGTGGGGATTCAGAAAGGGATATTTTGGGAGACATGGATGCATTAACCTATGAAGAGGCTTTCAAGCGGCTGGAGGAAGCAGTGGCTGCGCTGCAGGATGGGCAGATGCCCCTGGAGGGTGCCCTACAGTCTTATGAAGAAGGTATGAAGCTGGCACACTACTGTAATGAGCTGCTGCAAAAGGCAGAATTGCGCGTGCAGCAACTGGGTGTTGATAGCGAGGGTATGCCGGTCGTGCAGTCCTTCGAGTTAGCGGAATAACAGAGAGCGAATAAAGAATGAATACGCTCTTAGGAAATCGTATTTTACTGGCGGCATTTGTCGCCTGGGCGGTAGCACAGATTAGTAAGACTATTCTTGAATTGATCATCCAGCGCAAGCTCAATCCCAGCCGCCTGGTATCGTCCGGCGGCATGCCGAGTTCGCATTCGGCGCTGGTGATGGGGCTGGCCACCGCGACTGGCCGCGTGATGGGCGTGGAGTCGGCAGCGTTTGCTATTGCTGTTGTGCTGGCAAGCGTCGTAATGTATGACGCAGCCGGCGTGCGACGCGCCGTGAGCATCCAGGCGCGCATTCTGAACCAGATGATCGATGAGGCCTTTCAGGGCCACCCCATAGCCGAGAAACGGCTACGGGAGCTAATAGGCCATACCCCCATCCAGGTATTTGTCGGCGCACTGCTTGGCGTTGGCATTGGCTTGCTGATGACGGCCTGATCTGGAACTAGCTACTCTTCATGGAGTAAAGTTAAGGTTGCTGTGCTGCCGCTGCGAGGCTTTTCTCCGCCGATTTGCGCATCATCCAGCCAACAATCGCTGCAACGAAGCACGGAATACCCCCGATCAACAATGCAATCGGTGCGTCGAAGAGCGTCGTCAGGCCCCCCGCGAGGAGGTTCCCCAGTGGCATGCCGCCTGCGTACACCAGCAGATACACACTTATCACCCTGCCGCGCAGAGCGTTGGGCGTGACCGTTTGGATGGTGGTGTTGGCCGTGGCCGTCATCACGACTTGCGCGAAGCCCACACCAGCGAGCAAGGGGAACGAAAGGAGGTAGAAGGGAGAGAGCGCAAAAGCGATCTCAAGCCCGCTGAACACGAGTGCCGCGATCAGGAGAAAGCGAATGCTCGGTGTGCGATTTCCCCAGGCGACCCACAGCGCTGAGAACAGCGCTCCAAGCCCATAGGCCGCTGAGATGAAGCCGAACCCCACCGACCTTTCATCCCTTGCAAGGCTTCGCGTTTCCTATTATCTATGTCCATCGGCTGGTAGAATGGAGCGAGATGCAACTGACGGATCGCTTACGTGCGTTAGAAGCGCAAGGGATTGTGTCACGGACGGTCTACTCAGAGGTGCCATTACATGTTGAGTATCGGCTCACCGAACGAGTGCAGCGCCTCAGACCTATTTTCCATGCCATAAAGGAGTGGGTCTATTCGGAGGACGCTGATCCAAATGGAAGAGCAGTGAACTAGCTTTTCAGGCCTGGCTCAATACATGTCTCTTCCCAGCAAACAATGCGCTCCTCAACTCCACCTCTTCATCATTAGAAGGCAAGCCTTTTTTACTGCGTTAAGCCTCTTATATGCCATGTTCCACTATTAAAGCAAGCTAAATGATAGTTTTATAAAGACTTTGCTGTCCATTGTTCCATCTCCTAGTCGCATGTATGACGCTGGAGTATGCTCATACCCATCTATATATTATCGGCTATCCTGGGTCATGGTAATTGATGGATAAATATATTGAAATTCAATGATAGATAGGCTATAGTATCTTCTGGGTACTAGCGAGGTAGAGGGTACCCACTAGCTGGCGCTTAAAGCGTCTGGTTTTCATATATTTTGCATACAATGGTATCCGCTACGATGGTGCCATTCTGATGTGTGTCCGGGGGAGTAGCACACGATCAGCGCTATGAAGTATGTTTTGACGTACTCATTCGTCGGGGAAACGGATGGGTTCCTCATGGCTGACTGATGAACCCTTTGCTGACTACTCTCCATGGAAAACCCTTCTTAGATATGCTAGCGGAGGTGTGTAGTAGGGATGCTAAAATCTCCTTTTCGTGCCATTTAAGAGAGGCATGCTCCTCTAATCAAATGAGCTAAATTTAGCTATATAGTGTACGTTATGTGTAAAGAAGCGGTGTAAGAGACTCGTGGAAGAGAGGCAAAGAGATGAGGCTACTCATCATCGATAGCGATCGTGACCTGGTAGAAATGCTGACAAGCTGGCTGAAGATGCATGGCTATGAAGTATCGCGTGCATATAACGGAGAGCGAGCCAGAACTGAGTGGATCGAATACCAACCTGACCTGGTTATCCTGGATACGGCTCTCAAGGATGTTGATGCTTTAGCCATGTGCAAGGATATGCGAAGCAAACATGATGCTTTAGTGCTGGTGGTGACCGAGGGCCGGGATGTGCAGGACGAGGTGCGTTCCCTGGAGTCCGGCGCCGATGACTACTTGCGGAAACCCTTCTTCCCCGCTCAGCTCCTGGCACGCATTCGCGCGGTGAGCCGTAGATCCCGTTCTACTTTAGGGCAGCGCCCTTCTTCTATTGTTACAGTTGGCCCGGTCTGCGTTGACTCTTTGCACAATGAGGTAAGCATGAACGGAAAAACCACGCGCCTCACCCCTACTGAAGGCAAACTCCTGCACCTGCTCGCTGTGAATGCCAATGACGTGTGTACAGCGAGCCAGATTGTGACCCATGTCTGGGGCTATGGAGAGTCCGGAGATTCTAGCTTGATAAAAGCCCATATCCGCCACCTGCGCCTGAAGATCGAACCTGACCCTGGTAAGCCTCGCTATATCTTGACCGTGCCTGGCGTCGGTTATACCCTGGTGCGGCGCGCTGCTGAAGAGCTGCAAACCCAGGAGAGCATACGGGAGATAACGCGTCCGCTGCATATTGTCTCCAGGTAAGAAAAGCCACACCGCTGAACTCTGTGCAGGAGTGGGAGATGTGCTCGCTCCCTCCTCCTGCATGCAACGCTTCGTCTCAAGCCCCTCCATGCCCAAGAAGCATCACAGGAACCGTGAGCACAATGAGCTTGATATCCTGCCAGAGCGATTGCGAGCGCAGGTAGCGAATGTCCATCTCAACCATCTCCCGGAACTCCACACGAGAACGCCCGTACACCTGCCACACTCCGGTCAGGCCGGGTTTCCCTGCTAAGCGCAGCAGGTCGCGCTCGCTATACAGCTCAACCTCGTAAGGCACTGGTGGGCGAGGACCAACCAGGGACATCTCGCCACGCAACACATTGAAGAATTGCGGCAATTCGTCGATACTGGTTTTTCTGAGGAAGCGACCGATTGTAGTAATACGAGGATCGTGACTCTGCTTATAGGCCATGTTTGTGCCGGCCTCAGCATTTAATTTCTCTCCATTGATGTACTTCGTGATCGCTTCCTGGTGAGAGGAGTGGCCGCTGTTTACATACATCGACCGAAATTTATACATTTCAAATGCTTTGCCGTCCTGGCCTACGCGCTTCTGACGGTAGAAGACAGGCCCCTTTGAGTTCAGGCGAATGCCGGCCGCAACGATGACGACGACGATGCAGAGGAAAGGCAGAATGAGGAGCGTGAGCAGGATGTCAAGGAAGCGTTTAAGGCGTAGATAGCCTGGGTTGATACGAATGATCTGCGTAGCGTGTAGCGATTGAGCGATCATCATTCTTTCTCCCTCTGAGCGGCGCGCATGAGAACCGACGAACAGGCGGCGTAACTTCGCCGTTATTCATAATTTTAGGTGATGCGGGTGTTCAAGCGGTGCGCATAACTATGCAGATGTGGGGCAGAAAGCGGTCAACAAGTATCGATTTGAACACGAATGCCTGTCGCTCCAAATGTAGAGTTGGTTTCTATACCTGTAGCGGGAAGTGCAACCAATGTGCAACGTGAGTCAGCATACAATGAACATTTCTGGCTGTTATCGTAAGGACAAGAGAATGCTATCAGGTTTTGAAAGGTGGGGACGATTATGTCATCTATGCAGATACCTCTAGTTGATTTGCAAGCCCAATATCATACGATCAAACAAGAGATCAGGGCGGCTTTTGAAGACGTGCTGGATACTATGCACCTGTTTCTGGGGCCGCAGACCCAGGCCTTTGAGGCCGAGTTCGCGGCCTATTGTGGGTGTCGTTACGGTGTATCGCTCTCTTCGGGTACTGACGCCCTCATCCTGGCTCTACGTGTGTGCGACATTGGCCCCGGCGCTGAAGTGATCACCGTCTCCAATACCTTTATCGCCACGGTTGAAGCCATCGCGGCGGTCGGGGCGACTCCCGTTTTTATAGATATCGATCCCGACACCTATACTATGGACTGGCGGCAGCTTGAGCATGCCCTGACCTCCCGCACCCGCGCTATCCTGCCGGTACATCTCTATGGCCACCCCGCTGAAATGCAGCCTGTGCTGAATTTTGCGCGCGCACATGACCTGCGTGTGATTGAAGATGCCTCTCAGGCCCATGGCGCCACCTACCAGGGCCGGCGCGTGGGCAGCTTCGGAGATATCGCCTGCTTTAGCCTGTACTATAGTAAGAACCTGGGCGCGTATGGTGAGGCGGGCATCTGCGTGACGAATGATGAGAGTATGGCGGAAAGGTTGCGCCTGCTGCGCGATCATGGGTCGCGTGTGCGCTATCATCACGAGGTCATGGGGGTCAATGCGCGCATGGATGAGCTGCAGGCCGCTGTGCTGCGTGTGAAGATGCCGTACCTCGATCAATGGAACGCTGCCCGCCAGGAGCATGCCCGGCGCTATACAGAGGCGCTACGGGATAGCGTCGAGGCTGTGCCCGTGGTGCGACCAGAGGCGGGCCATGTCTTCTACGTCTATGTCGTGCAGGTGCAGGAGCGCGACCGTTTCCGCAAGATCCTGGAACAAGAGAGCATAGCGACCGGCATCCATTATCCGATCCCCGTTCACTTACAGCCTGCCTCTCAGGTCTATGGCTATGGGCCTGGGACCCTGCCCGTGACGGAAGCTGTCTCCGCGCGTATTGTCTCCTTGCCGATGTACCCTGAACTGAGCACTCAGCAGAGAGAGCGGGTTGTTGAGGTCGTCAAGAAAGCCAGCAGACCGGGGATAGTTGCGCAGAGATTTGTCTAAAAATACTACACAAAGGATATATTGTCATGATGATGACCGGTTTACAGTTTGGAGTGATTGGCTGGGGATATTGGGGACCAAAGATCGCCCGTAACCTGGATGCGTTGCCGCAGGGCCAGGTAACCATGATTTCAGATCTGGATAGAACGCGCCTGGCTTCGTTGGGCGTGAGCCAGCCGTGGGTACGCACGACGACGCGGGTAGAGGATGTGTTTCAATCGGATGTTGATGCCGTTGTCATTGCCACACCTGTCCGCACACACTACAAGCTGGCGCGCGAGGCGTTGCTGTATGATAAACATGTACTGGTGGAGAAGCCGCTGACTGCCAACGTGGAGGAGGCCAGGGAACTGGTGGCCCTGGCGGAGGAGCACAACCGTGTCTTGATGGTAGGTCATACCTTCGAGTATAGCCCCGCCGTGAACGAGCTGCGCAAACTGGTGCGCAGCGGGGAACTGGGGCACATCTATTGTATCGAGACTGAACGCGTGAATCTGGGTCTGTTCCGCAGCGATATTAATGTGATCTGGGACCTGGCCCCCCATGATGTGTCGATCCTGCTCTACCTGCTCGGTCAAAAGCCAGAGCGCATCAGGGTGCAGGCGCACTCCCATCTCCAGCCAGGCATCCAGGATATCGCGCATCTCGATCTCGAATTTGCCGACGACCTGACCGCGCATATCCATGTGAGCTGGCTGCACCCTTGTAAAGTCCGGCAGGTGACGGTGATCGGCGACGCGCGCATGGTGGTCTACGATGACACCAATCCGTCCGAAATGATCAAGATCTATAATAAGGGTGCCGATGTCCATGCCGACCCCGGCGTGTCGTATCGCTACGGAGCAATCACCAGCCCGCATATCGATTGGACCGAGCCTCTGCGCCTGGAGTGCGAAGACTTCGCCAACGCTATTCGTACCGGCACACAGCCGCGCGCGCACGGCGGCGTTGGCCTGGCCGTCGTGGAGGTGCTGGCCGCCGCTCAGCAGATACTCAATGAGCAGGAAGAGCAGCGCTTCCAGGTGCCGATGTCGCGTACTGCATAAGATATGCCCTGCCCCTATATCTGGCGATTGCCGATATGCAACAGAACCAGTAGTGCAACTGCCAGCGTCAGACACAGCAGGGCTGCAACCGCAATACGGTCGATAGTAGAGAAGGAATGTTGATGGAGAGTAGTGCGTTTGGAGTGCGATCCAAACGCACGCGCATGAGTATCTCACGAAAAACGGTCAAATTTGGCCCGCATTTTTGCCTTTGGATGAGAAGACACTGATATGAACTACACGCCACGCGAAGAAGATGGTAATACCTATCTGGTTTCCTTCTCGCTAAAGATGCGTTGCAGCACGTTGTCTAGCTCCTGCGTGATCTTCGCCTGCTCAGGAACACTAAATGCATGCTTTCCCCAGGCATTCAGGCGTTCTTCAATAAAGGCATTGAGCACGGTATCAGGCGCTCCTAGCCCCAATTCGGCCCCGCTCTGTTTGCGCGCGATCAGCACATGGATATGCGCGCGCACCTCCTCTGGCAACTGTACTTGTAGCAGAGTCTCCAGAAAGTTCGTTGGAGGCAGTTGACCCTGTTGCTCCAGAAACAGCAGAGCTATCAGAGGTCGTATCGTGTAGAGATATTTCTTCAGGATAACTTCGGTCTTCTCCTGGAGGTACTGGCGATAATTGCCCTCGGCCATGTGGTTGTAGTGATAATACAGGGCCACTGGCGAGTAGAAATGCCGCGCAAGCGCCCGCAATTCTGCGATAGATGCAGAGCTTTCTCTATAGATAATTGGCGAGAGAAGCCATTCAAGCAAGGGAGGATTAGATTTGCGCAGCAGGCGTAGCGCCTTGAAGACATCCCAGCCATTGATATCCAGGTCATCGACAATCGGTCGCTCAATGACATCGCGCGGCGCATCCACGCGGAGGTAGGCATCTTTAGGGCGCACATAGAGAAAGCGCACATCATAATCGCTGTCATGGCTCGCGAAGCCCCAGGCCCGGCTGCCCGACTCACAAGCATACAGGATGCGCACCTGCTCCTGTGTCTCGATAGCCGATAACTCCTGCTTTATAACTGTTGCTATGTCGTTCATGGATCACCTCGTTGCTGTATGCATTGGCCTTTATGATGCGTTGTAGCGTTTATTCCATCGTGGAGACTTTTCTCTCACAATCTGTAAAAATGACAGTGCCAGGGGGGATGTTTCTTGCGCTCGCCAGAGCATGCACAACTCCAGGGGCGGTGTTGGTATATTTAAAGGTTTATAGATGACGTCACGCTGTTGCAGACCTTGTACGAAGCCGCTCATGAGTGCCACACCTATTCCGGCGGCCACAAGGCTCACCATCACATGCGCCTGATTCGTCTCCTGTACGATGCGTGGCTCAAAGCCAGCTTGCCTACACAACTGGAGGTTGTGGTCGTGATAGCATGGGTTGCATTGCCGGGGGAACCAGATCCACGGCTCAGCGGTTAACAACGACAGATCTATGGTCTTCTGAGTCGCCAGTGGATGCTTTGCCGGTAAGACTACGACTGTTGTCCTTTTCAAGACGACTTCGTTGGTCATCCCTTCTTTCTGTCCAGGGGCGACAGCAAAACCTACATCAATCTGATGTTCGGAGAGTCTTTGCCATTGCGCAGGTAACGCCAGTTCCAGCAAACGGACCTCGACTCCAGGAAAGCGCTCTCCATAGGAGTGGACGATTTCGGGCAGCCCACTATGCAGAGCGGTTCCGGTAAAACCGATCTTCAGTTGACCAACTTCTCCTCGGCTCACCCGCAGCGTCATGCTCACCGCCTCATCGCACTGCTTGAGAATGCCATTAGCTTGCTCCAGAAACGCCTTCCCTGCTGGAGTCAACGCAATCTGTCGCTTGCTGCGATCAAACAACTGAACGCCCAGTTCTTTTTCGAGATCCTGAATCATGCGCGTCAGCGGCGGCTGCGAGATATGCAAATGCTGGGCTGCTCGCGTAAAGTTCATTTCCTCGGCAATTGCCACAAAAGAGCGCAGATGTCTTAATTCCATGAGTATCTATACTTCTTTGGTATCAGTGCGGGCTTAACAAGTATTGGACAGAAACGGTTTCTTCGCGTATTGTATCAGGGAGACATCCATCATGCAAGGCAGAGAGCCAATCTCTCAGGAGATTTCGCGTTCTTAAAAGAGCACGTCTATGATACTGCGCATGTATTCGTGGAGAGAAGCGCTGGCAGGTTGGATGTACTCAGGAAAGCAGAATGTCCCTGTCTCGTCTCAGAGAGAGTGACATTCTCTAGCTTTGGAGAGTGGTATGGATACGAAGTCAGTTGCTCAGGAAAGTGGTGGAGAGCGCTCCGGCGAGATTCCCATCTGCCTGTACGTTAACGATCAAGACTACTTGCTGATCATTGAGCCACGCGTGACCCTGCTTGATGCGTTCCGCGAACGCCTGGCATTGACTGGCACCAAAAAAGGCTGTGATCATGGACAATGTGGGGTCTGCACCGTTCTGGTTGATGGGCGGCGCGTGAACGCCTGTTTGACCCTCGCGATTGCCTGCGAAGGGCTTTCCATCACGACCATTGAAGGACTGGCAAAAGGGGGAACGCTCCATCCACTGCAGGCCGCTTTTATCACTCATGATGGCTTTCAGTGTGGCTATTGCACTGCGGGACAGATACTTTCTGCCGTCGCCTTGATTGCTGAAGGGCATACTTCTTCCCCTGAAGAGATCCGCGAATGGATGAGCGGGAATCTGTGCCGTTGTGGTTGTTATCCTAACATTATCGCGGCCATTTGCGAAGTAGCACAAGGAGGATCTGATGCATCCCTTTAGCTATCAACGCGTCACTACCGTGGAAGAGGCGATTGCTTGTGTCACCTCTGATCGCACTGCAACGTTTCTGGCGGGCGGCACGAACCTGATTGATTTGATGAAACTGGGCGTGACCAGCCCTGAACACCTCATTGATATCAGCCATTTGCCCTTGGGAGGAGTTGAGGAACATGATGGCGGGCTACGCATCGGTGCCCTCACGCGCAATAGCGACCTGGCTCAGCATCCCCTGATGCGCGAGCGCTATCCTCTGGTCGTAGAGGCACTGTATGCGGGAGCCTCACCTCAATTGCGCAATATGGCCACGGTAGGCGGCAATCTCCTGCAACGGACACGCTGTGCCTATTTTACAGAGAGCACCATGGCTTGCAATAAACGACTGCCCAGCTCTGGTTGTCCGGCCATTGCAGGCGAGAATCGCATGCACGCGATCCTTGGCACAAGCGCGCACTGCATCGCCGCTCATCCATCTGATCTGTGCATTGCCTTGATCGCCCTCGACGCGCTGATCCAGCTTCAAGGGCCGCACGGAACACGCAGCGTTCCTCTGGCTGACTTTTATTTGTTGCCAGGTGAGACGCCCGAGTGCGAGACCATCCTGCAGCATGGCGAACTGATTGTGGCGGTTGATCTGCCCACTCTGCCGCCTTCCTTGCGTTCGCACTATCTCAAAGTGCGTGATCGCACTTCCTACGCCTTCGCCCTGGTCTCCGTTGGCGCGGCCCTGGATATCGTTGATGGAGTCATTCGCAGCGCGCGCCTGGCCTGCGGCGGCGTAGCCACACGTCCCTGGCGTCTCTTTGCCTCAGAGGAATTGTTGCTCGGGGCGAAGGTCGAACGGGCAGCCTTTGTCCGAGCCGCTGATGTCGCCGTACAAGAAGCCGTCCCTCGTGAGCATAACGCCTTCAAGATAGATCTCTTGAAACGCACCGTCATTCGGACCTTATCAGTTGTGGAAGGAATGCTATGAGCGCATCGCTGATTGGTCAACCGCTGGACCGTGTGGATGGTCGTCTGAAAGTAACGGGAGGGGCAGACTATACCGCTGATATCACCCTGCCTCATCTGACCTATGGGGTCCTGGCGACGAGTCCGATTGCCAGGGGGCGTATCGTCACCCTCGAGACATCCACAGCGGAACAGGCACCTGGCGTGCTTGCGGTCTTCACGTATCGCACAATGCCCAGACTGCATCCTGTCCACATCTATCCTGTGGGAGCGGCTGGTCAGAGCTATATCCCCCTGCAAGATGAGCACATTCAGTATGCGGGCCAGTACGTCGCGCTGGTCGTTGCCGAGACGCTGGAGCAGGCCACCTTTGCTGCCACACGGTTGCGTATCGAGTATGAGGAGGAAGCGCCGCTGCTTATGCGCGAAGACCGTCTCTCCGAGGCTTTTGTGCCGACGAAGTCTGTCGACGCGCAGCGAGGAGACCTTGAGCGGGGTCTGGCGGAGGCTGATGTACGTGTTGATGCGACCTATACGACTCCAATGGAGCATCACAATCCCATGGAACTGGCCGCGACCACTGCCAGTTGGGATGGGGAGCAGCTCACGGTCTACGATGCCACGCAATGGATCTTTGGCGTACGCAATACCCTCGGTACCGCGCTGGGCATCCCACAGGAGCAGGTGCGCGTCATCTCGCACTTTGTCGGCGGCGCATTTGGCAGCAAAGGCATGACCTGGCCGCATACCTTGCTCGCAGCGGTCGCTGCGCGGCAGGTAGCGCGACCAGTCAAAGTGGTGCTGAGTCGCCAGCACATGTACAGTGGGTTGGGGCATCGCCCGCACACCGTGCAGCAGGTTACGCTGGGCGCGCGTCGCGATGGTGTACTGACCGCCCTGGCGCATCGAGCCGCCTCCAGCACGTCGCCGTTCGACGAATTTCTTGAGCCGATGACTGTCACGACGCGCCGAGTCTATGCCTGTCCCAATGCCGTGTTTACTCAGCAACTCCTGCGTGTCACGTTGGGCACGCCAACTGTGATGCGTGCCCCCGGCGAAGCCACAGGCATGTTTGCTCTGGAATCAGCCATGGATGAACTGGCGTACCAGCTCGATATTGATCCACTTGAACTGCGTGTGCGCAACCATGCCTACATTGAGCCACAGAGCGGACTTCCCTGGTCAAGCAAGTCGTTGCTGGCTTGCTATCGTCAGGGTGCTGAGCGCTTTGGGTGGCAACAACGGACACCTGCACCACGTTCTCAGCGCAAGGGAGACCAGTTTGTTGGCTGGGGTATGGCGACCGCCATGTATCCCGTGTATCTCTCGCCCGCTGCGGCGATGGTACGCCTTCTGGAGAACGGATACGCCGTGGTAGAAGCAGGCTCGCAGGACATTGGCACTGGCACATACACTGTTCTGGCCCAACTGGTTGCTGAGACGCTTGGCCTGTCGCTCCAGCAGATCACGGTTGCCCTGGGAGATACGCACTTGCCGCCCACACCGGTTGCTGGCGGATCACGCACGATGGGGAGCCTCGGACCTGCGGTACTTGCTGCCGCGCAGGATGTCAGGCGCCAGGCCATCCACCTCGCTCTGACTGATGCACGCTCCCCACTCTGCGGGTGTCGCGAGGAAGCGATCACGATCGAGGAAGGACGATTGGTCTCCATGCTTGATCCAGCACAGAGCGAATCCTATGCGGACCTGCTCAAGCGAACAGGGAAAGCACAACTCGTGTCGTACCAGGAAAGTATACCCCGTGAGGGCAAACCTGAGGATAAAGAGCGCACCTTCATGGGCTTGAATGCCTCATGCGGACCAATCACCTCAACCCATGCCATGTATTCCTTTGGCGCGCACTTCGTCGAGGTGCAGGTCGAACCCGATCTGGGTACAATCCAGGTCACACGCGTGGTCGGTACCTTTGCAGCAGGCCGCATCATCAACGAAAAGACGGCACGCAGTCAACTCCTGGGTGGCTTCATCTTCGGTCTGGGCATGGCATTGCTGGAAGAGACACAGATCGATCCTCATCTGGGCCGGATCATGAATGCCAACCTGGGCGAGTACCATGTCCCGGTCCACGCCGATGTGCCAGAGATCGATATCTCCTTTGTCCAGGAGCACGATCCCTCGATCAATGCTCTCGGCGCGAAGGGAGTGGGGGAACTCGGCACAGTTGGCGCGGCGGCGGCCATTGCCAACGCTGTTTATCATGCTACCGGCAGACGCGTGCGCACATTGCCAATCAGGTTGGACACACAGTTCTCCGTCCACACACAAGAAAAAGGAGCCATATGATGAGGACCCTAACCTCCCTTTGTCGTCATTGCCCGCCGTCGCGCAAAAGACGGCGGGCAGGAGCAATTGTTAGAGCACATCGACAATAGTTACATTTCTTTGTAGATGGAGAACAACGTCAAGGTGGCTTATCCCAGGTGCTTGTAGATCAGCGCGCCCAGCAGCCCGGCTACGGTCAGCGGCAGTTTCTTCCAGCAGGCGGTCAGCAGGCGGAACTTCAGGCTGGTTTCGGAGGTGGAGGCCAGACCTGCCATCTGCGGGTAGTAATAGTATGGCAGCTCTTCCTTGATCGCGCCCCAGCGCCGTTTGAACTCCATCAGTCCCTCGTTGTCGGAGGAGGTGCGCCCCATGTCCAGCGTCTGATAGCCCTGCTCGCAGCCCATTTGGATGGCGGTCCACATCAGCAGGTTGTTCGGCCCCAGGTGCAGGTAGCTCTCGTCTGATGCGCCATAGGCGTACCTGACGGTTGTGTCTGACAGCAGCAGGACCATGCCCGCGATGACCTTTCCCTCGTACTCGGCCAGCAACACCTGTACCTTGCCCTGAGCGGCGAAGGCATCCCACAGTTTCAGGAAGAAGCGCTGTGACTGCGCGGGCATGCCATGTTTGCTGCGCGTCATCAGGTGCAGTCGATAGTACTGCATAATGTCCTTACGATCCTGCGCGATGCGCACCTGCACTCCCTGATTTTGCGCCTTCTTGATCTGCCGCTGGATGGGCTTGCGTAAGCCAGACCAGATGGTGTCTGCGCTGGCAGGCAGGGGCAGTTGCCAGCGCGTGTAGAGGTTGCCCGCGACCAGGTCTGTGCGTGCGGCAAGCACGTCGTTGTTGCCGGTGCGCAGTTCCAGGTAGTGTGCCTTCTCTTGCTGCGCAAAAGCGATGGCCTTGTCGATTAGTTGTTGTGCGCTGGTTTCATCGGTAGCCAGTAAAGGACATTGATCGGAGAATGGTAGCCCAACGACGTGCTTACCAGTGATCCGACTATTCACCAGGCAGAGCGGCAGAAAGCCTGTGATCTCGCCATCCGCGTTGGTTGTGGTGAGCGGAACTATTGTATAGCCATAGAGTTTCTCGATGAGAGCGAACCATTCTGGCGTATAGTAGAATTCGCCTGCCGAGTGTTCTTTAACGAATGTGCTCCAGGATGTGCTGGCTGGTGAAATCTGTATCATGTCCCTCTCCTATAATTCTTGCATTTCAATACCTCTACTCACAGCCTTAATTACACCATGACCGGGTGCAGGCGAGGTAAGCAGAAAGGTGGAGAGATGGTTATATAAGTGGGCTTGTAGGGTGAGGTAAGGTGTACGTTTCTCAGCGCTCTGGCCCAGGTTGTTACCTGGTTGCCATATTCGTGAGCATCTCATGGACACCTCAGGATGCTACAGTGTAGGAGGAGGGGGCAGAGGTAGGTGTTGTTAGAAGAAAGGGACGGTTTATGTTTCTATCTAGAGTAAGTAAGTACACCCAGCGGCTATTAGGCGCTCTGCTTGTGCTGGTGATCGTGTTGCTGGGCTGTAGTGCGTGTGCTTCGAGTACGTCGGCCGTTCCGTCTGCGCAGGTGGCGAAGGGGCCGCTTCCGGGCCAGCAGATCTGGAAGCAGGGCGCGTCATCGTTCTTGTTCGGTACTAATGATACCTATGAGTGGTCGCCGAAAAACCTTCAGACGCAGCCTGCTATCCAACAGCAGTTACGGGCCGCCGGCCTCACCCTGGTGCGCAGCTTCTTCCCCGACCTGGCCAGCGATGCCGCCCTCGATTCGCGCGCGCGTACCATTGAGAATATTGGCGCTAGCTGCCTGGGCGTTATCCCGAATATCTTTCATACCGACTTCGATGAGCATCTTGTGCGCTACCTGGGCAATCGCTGCCAGATGTATGAGTTCGGCAACGAATCGGATTATAACGGCATCTCTATAGAGCGCTACCTGGCGCAGTGGAACGCCTTGATCCCCGCGTTACGCCGCATCAATCCGCAGGCCAGGTTTATCGGTCCCGTGACCTATACCGAGCTGGGCGATCACGCTTACATGAAAGCCTTTCTGACAGGTGTGAAGGCCTCCGGCGTGCTGCCTGACGCGGTAAGTTTTCATCTATACCCCTGCGGACAAGATACCGCGGCATCCTGCTTAAGCAAAGCCAGCAGCTTCGGCCAGGCTGCTCAGCAGGTGCGGGCGCTGGTGCAGAGTATCCTTGGCAAAGATCTGCCGGTTGGCATCAGCGAGTGGAACTATGATCCGGGCAATCCGCCCGCGGCCTATGGCGATGATTCCACGTTCATCACCAAGTTCACGACCAGCGCGCTCCTTTCTATGGTGCAGGCAGGCGTATCCTTTGCCTGCCAGTTTGATGCCGCGAGCTACTCTGGCTACGGCCGCCTGGATATGTTTAATGTCACTACGGGACAGGCAAAAGCGCAGTTCTATACTCTAAAGCAACAGATTCAGGCGTATCGGCCCTCAGCAGTGGCTGCCACTCCTGTTGCGGCCGCTCCTACTACGGGTTCATCTTCACATAGCACTGGAGAGCTTGTCTCGCGGGGAAAACCTGCGTACTGCTCGGAGAATAACCAGGGCGCGGGAGGGCCGCAGGCGCTTGTGGATGGTCATTACGGGAACTGGAAATTCTGGAGCGTCAGCAGCGCCGCGCTTCCGAGCTGGTGCGCTATTCATGTCGGTGCGGGACCCTCGCGCCTGCTGCTGGTCTGGGCCAGCGATTATGTGTTTGATTACATCACCGATACCGGGCTGGGTCCGCGAGACTATAGCCTCGCTATCTCGGCGGACAGCACCAACGGAGCCGATGGCACCTGGCATATGGTGACAACGGTCGCGGGGAACCTGACCCGCGTGCGCGAACACTTGCTGCCGTTTGCCGGCAACTCCTGGGTCAAGATGACCGTCACGCGGGGGCAGGTGCATGCCAGCCAGCCGTACATCTTCATTGATGAGATCGATCTCTACGATGTCTCTCAAAGCCTGAATGATACCTTCTTTTTTTCGGGCGACTCCATCACGGCGGAGGCCTACAGCCGCTCTGATGAGCACCAGCCGTCGTTCGCTGAGGATGTGCATGCCAGCGAACCCCGGCGTTTCCCGGCCATGCTGGATGGCGGCCTGGGGGGCTGGAATTCCGATGGCGCCGCGCAGAATATAGATACCTGGCTCGCTCTCAACCCGGATATTCACTACTGGCTGTTAGGCTGGGGTACGAACGACGCCCTGGAACAGGTGGCCCCGGCGCATTTCCGCGCCAACATCCAGGTGCTGATCGATAAGATCAAACTCGCGGGCCGCATCCCGCTGCTGGCGCGCATTCCGGCCGTCCGTCTGCCCGGCGCGCGGGGCACGAGCGTCAATCAAGAGATCCAGCAGTTAAATATGATGATCGACCAGGCGACGGCCGCCAATGGGCTGCTCCCCGGCCCGGACCTGTACCACCTGTTCCTTGCACATATCGATACCTACCTGATCTCCGACGGCATTCATCCCACACCGGCAGGCGCGGTGGCTATGAACCGCGCCTGGTTTGAGGCGATCCCCTCATCCGCGTAGGGATTCGGCTTGCCGCATCCGCGCGGGCCTCGCTTGCGCCGCCCTCATCCCTGGTGACCAGACCGATTTTCTGACCAAGATCGAGCATCTCCCCTTCCCGTGAGATGCCTTCATCATCCATGATATCAAATGCTGCTGACCAGATCAGCATCTTATGCCGGCAAAAGGCTGCTGTCAATCTCTTGCTTGCTTGTTTCGATGAACGCCTCAGTGGAATTGGAGAATTCTTGTTGCGACACGTTGGACTATATATTGCGCCGGGTGGCTCGAAAGGCATAACGATGGCAGAAGATAGGACATCGTTGCTATGAATATTAATCTGACCGTTCTCATCTGGGCGCTTCCTTCGTTCATTACTCTTGGCGTCTTGCGAGCGAGAAAGCGGCCCACGAAAGAGATCTTTGCTTTGCTTGGCTGGCGGATGTGTTCTCTTCGCTATTACCTGTTTGGGGTGGGCCTGGCCCTCGTGATAGGAGGACTGATTGTACTGGCCTTCTGGCTGTTTGCACCAGATCTGCTTCTCCACCCTGCTGCTGGCACGACGCAAGCTGCATATGCGCGTCTCACCCCTGGTCCTGGGACCTTCCTCTTCATCTTTTTCTCAGAAGCGGTCTTTAACACGCTGGGAGAAGAAATCTTCTTTCGGGGTCTTTTAGGTGGCTGGCTCATGAAACGGTGCGGTTTTTTTGTTGGGAATACCATCCAGGCGCTCCTGTTTGTGCTTCCCCACCTGCTCTTGATTCTCCTGGCGAGTCCGCGCTACTGGCTCGTCTTGCCTTTTGATCTGCTCGCAGGCTGGGTTCTGGGCTGGCTTCGCTTTCGTTCTGGGAGCATCTGGGCTGGCTGGCTTTCGCATACCCTGGTCAATACCGTGAGCGATCTCCTCCCTCTGCTTTTTTGAAGGTGGAAGACTCGCATCTGTCCTCGTGCCATTCAGCGCATCCCAGATTTCACATTGTGCTGGAGATGTCGAGCGTCAGGTTCCTGGGCAGCCTTCGCACTGTCGTCCGCACAGGCACTGCGGACAACTATTTATATAAATAGTTGACAAAATTTGTTTAATGATGTATTCTCAGATAGAGAAACACGTGGTACCGCAATGTGTGTTTGGCTAATGTAGTCCTTCATGAGGAGGTATTTTATGGCAACCTATTCAACCTTCACGAGGGGAGACGGCTCCTCTGTTCTCGTGCGCCCTTTCGCCGCTTCCGATCGCACGTTTGTGTTGAGCCTGGCGCCGCGCCTGGTTATTGGCATCTCTGGCTGGCGTGATCCCGTAAAGATGTTAGCAACCACGCAGAAATGGCTCACGGACAGCATGACGCGCCACGGAACAAAAACCATGGTCTTCGTTGCTGAAGATGAGCAGGGAGAGCCACTCGGTTGCGCCAGCGTTTCCCACGCCCAGCACTTTACCGGAGAAGGTCAGGCCTACATTGGTGAGTTAGCGGTCAGTGAAGCCGCGGAAGGGCAAGGTGTTGGGCAGGCGCTGGTGGATGCCTGTGAGCAGTGGGCGCGCGAGCAGGGCTATCCCTTCCTCGTGCTGGCCACCGGAGCTGCCAATACACACGCACGCGGCTTCTACCAGCACCTGGGATTTCTGGAAGAGGATGTGAAGCTGGTGAAGCTATTGTAGTACACTGACACAGTTCATGTGACGGCCCTATGTGTAGTGGCGCCCCTCGCGGGCGCCATATGCCAAGCGGGCGCCATATGCCAAGCGGGCGCCATATGTCAAGCGGGCGCCATATGTCAAGCGGGCGCCATATGCCAAGCGGGCGCCATGCCCCACTTACTCGAAAAGTGGGCGGAAGTCCAGCGTATAAGAAGGGGATTGCAGCTCTCGCTGGCGCACCACTTTCGCCGGCACGCCGCCCACAATCGCGTACGGCGGCACATCGCGCGTGACCACCGCGCCGGCCATCACTATTGCTCCCTCGCCGATGGTCACGCCGCCCAGGATGGTCGCGCGTATGCCGATCCAGGCGTAATCGCCGATCACTATCGGTTTGTAGGTGTCGGGGAAATGCGGGTCGTTGCTATCATGCGAGCCGGTGACCAGCCAGGCGCCCGCTGAAATACTCACGTTCTTCCCTATGATCAGTCCTCCGGTGGTATACAGCAGACAACTGTGGTTAATGACGGTGCCGGCGCCGATGGAGACCTTTCTCCCGCTGGTGCGTACGCCCGACATCTGCACGTGCTGCCCCATCAGGATAGCCGCGCGTGGCATGATCTGCCAGCCCAGCACCTTGCGGTACCAGCCATGGCGGATGGTATACGAAGGGATATGGTTGATAGCGTGATTTGTGAGATACTTGATGCTGGCCGCCAGTAATTGCCTCATATATTTTTCACCTTCTGGGTAGGACGCTTCTTTGTGTCTATGCACTCTTGCGCTATCTCATGCACAGGCAGATCAGTGGTTGGCAGTGCCGGCCATGTTCTGGCAGCGTGTTTCTCCGTGATCCCTTCTGTGTCGCCTAGCCACTCCTCCTCCAGCGCTACCTCCATTTCAGGCAGATCGGCGCTGGGTAATGTCTGGCGTTTTCTGTAGCGTATAGCCGTATAGAGCGCCTTGAGGTCCTCGCCGGGTATCGTCCTGAGCAGCGTGGTCGCGCCGAGGTAGACGACTATTGCTACGGCTAGAATAGCAAAGATCGAAAAGTTGCGCAGCAGCAGGACGACGACGGCCATCGCAGCGCTTGCCAGGAGCGCCTTTATGGCCACGCGCCCGCTTCTCCACGGTACCAGGGCGCGCGGAACCAGCAGCAGCGCCATAGCCGAGAGCAGCAGCTCGGTGAGAGAGGTCACAATCGCGGCCCCAACCTGTTTGTAGATGGGGATCAGGAACAGGTTCAGTCCCAGGTTGAAGACCAGGGCCACCGCTGCCATGATGGTGATCTTTTTCTCCTGCCGGGTGCTGATCAGGATCGTACTAAGCACTGTATTGATATACAGGAAGACCAGGCCTGGCGCCAGGGCCTGTAGCACAGGAACTGTATTAGTAAACTCAGGCCTGTGGTAGAGAAATCCGATAATATTGGGCGCGGCCGCAATCATGAAGGTAGCGATAGGGATGCCGCAGAAAAGCAAGAAATTCATGGATTTCTCGATTGCCAGCTTGAGTTGCGTGTTTGAGGTGATAGAGAGCTTCGAGAAGACCGGATACATGATCGCTGTGATCACGATGTTTGGCAGGAAGACCAGCGTATCAAAAAGACGGTAGCCCGCGCCATACCAGCCCACGACGGCGACATTGGTCATCAGCGATAAGAGCAGGGTATCGAGGCGATAATAAATGACGCCCAGCACGCCATAGACCAGCAATGGAACGCCTGTGCGTAGAAGTTGGCGCATGAGCAGTGTATCAAGAATGAAGCCCTCTTTTGTCCGCACCAGGCGGAAAAAACATACGGCCTGCCATAGCGCGCCCACGATCGAACTGCCGAGCAGCACGCAGGCCATGACCTGTATCCCGGCGCCATATTTCAGGAGCAGGATACCGATGAGCGCGGAGAGGCCCTTTTCAAGGATGGTGCCGATGACTGGGAAGACCACGCGCTGCAGGGCGTAGTACAGCGCCGCGAAGGTGTTCGCGACCGCCGTACTCAGCAGTGTAAAACCGCAGATGGCTACGATCGTGCGCTGCTCCATGTCATAGCCTAAAAGCCAGCAGGCGAGCAGGATGAGACCATACAGGAAGAGCCAGAGCGTAGCCTTGATCAGCAGCGTGTTGAGGAGGTAGCGCGGTGCCTTGTGTGGCTCCTGCGCTACATCGCGGGTGAGTTGCTGATTGAAGCCGAACTCCAGCGGGAAACCGATCAACGCTACAAAGGTGATCGCGAAGTAGAGTTCGCCGAACTTGATATCGCCCAGAAAGCGTCCATAGGCAATCGTGAGCAATAACGTGGACGCCCAGGTGATGGCCTGCCCGGCGAGCGAGATCACGGTATTA
>JALYVR010000150.1 GCA_030853145.1 Chloroflexota bacterium
AAACGGCAGGGGAAACTCGGTATGCGGCACATGCTCGCGTGTGCTGGCGAAACGCAGCATCTGGAGCTTGCGTCGGAAGAAGCGCGTCATGATCCTGGCGGAGATCAGCGCCGAAAGTCCCTCCAGCACGAAGGCGGCCCCGATCATCAGCAGCAGCGTCTCCTGGCGATCAAAGATAGCGATCATGGCCAGGATGCCACCCAGGCCAAGCGCACCGCTGTCGCCCATGATGATCCTGGCGCGCCTCCGTGTGCCACCCCGGCGTGCGCGCGCAGCCCAGGAGGAAGGCCAGTTCAAGGGCAGATATCCCAACGTGCTGCCGGCACACAACAGCGCCATCACCTCTACTACGGTGCCTTCCGGGTGATGCGGGTCGATAATGCCTTTGGTGATGATGCCGAAGGCCAGGGCGGCGCTGAAGACTAACCCCCCGGCCAATCCGTCAAGCCCATCGCTAAAATCCACCGAGAGCGAGGTCAGGCTGCCTACAAAGCTGGTAATGAGCAGCAGGACGACCAACCAGGCATAGTACGCGAATTCATCGGGGTGAAGTGGGCAAGCAATGGGCCCGTTAGCACCATATTTTATATCCGGGCATAGCAGGTGGCCAATAAGGGGTACGCCTAAATAAGGGCTGTATGAAACCGGCCCATCGGGCGTCAGAAAGAAATATAGCAGCCCGGCCGCTAAAGAGACAGCAAATACGCTGAAGAACTTTGTACGCTCGCGTAGGCCTTCTTTACTATAGACTTTGTGCCAGTCGTCAGCGAAACCGATCAGCGCATAGCCAAGCATCGCGCCCAGGCCAACCAGCAGCAGTATCCATTGTGGTCCCTTAAACCCCATAAAGTAGGCGATGGCGATGCCTACTACCAGGATAGCCAGGATCAGTGCGGGTCCTCCAACTAAGGGCAATTCTATGGTCTTGATCTCTCGTCCGCTGGCAGGAAGGTCTGAGCGATGGGGACCAGGTTTATATTCACCGCTGCGAAATTTAGGAAAGAGCAGCTTTGCGATATAGCATAGCAGCAAGCTGAGTGCGGCGGAACCCAGAAAGGTTAATAAAAAACCAAGTGGAACCATATCTACTCCCCAGGGCGACAAGAAGGCCCAAATGCTCTACAAGTAGAAACGTGAAATGAGCATAAACAGTAACGAACCATGTATTGCGTGGAGGCCCCCCATTCTATTATACGTTTCAAAGATATTGGCTTAAGACTCTTCGCTTTCAACCATGAGCGTGCGGTAGCCTGAGGCGCGTAATTGCGCGCGCGCTACTCGACGATCGTCCCACGGTATTTTCTCTCTTCCCATAATAATGCTTTGCTCGTGACCCTTGCCCGCGAGCAGGACTGTATCGCCGGGCCGGGCGTGGGCAAAGGCGCTGGCAATGGCCTGGGTACGGTCCGCGATACAGAGAAAGTCGCGTCCCTCGCGCTTGCCAACCGCCTCGGCCCCTGTGGCAATGGCGCGCAGGATCTGCTCGCGGTCTTCCTCGCGCGGGTCCTCATCTGTAATAACGAAAAAGTCCGCCATTTGCGCGGCGATCTTTCCCATAACAGGACGTTTCTGTAGATCACGCTCGCCGGCAGACCCAAAGACGGCGATGACCTTCCCCGCCGTCAGCGGGCGCAGGGTGGCGATGACCTTCTCCAGGCTCTCGGCGGTATGCGCGTAGTCCACGATCACGGTGAATGGCTGCCCCTCGTCGATATGTTCCATGCGCCCGCTGACGCCTGTGACCTGCGCCAGTCCACGCGCGATGTCCGCGAGCGTGATCCCCTGGCTGTACGTGGCGGCGATGGCGGCCAGGCAGTTGCTGACGTTAAAGCGCCCGATCAGCCGCGTCTCGATGGCAACCTCATTATCGGGTAGGATGGCCCGGAAACGCGTGCTGGCCGCGCGCAGGTCGACATCCACCGCGCGCACGGCGGCACGTTGGTCCAGACCGTAGTCAAGGATAGGCACGCGGCAGTAGGGTTTCAGCGCCTCGTAGCTTGAGTCGTCCCGATTGAGCACGGCCACCGGACGCGCTGTTGCGTCTTTGTGCCGGGTGGGATCGAGCATTTCAAAGAGTCGCGCTTTGGCCCGGCGGTATCTCTCGATGGTCTTATGGAAGTCCAGGTGTTCGGAGGTAATATTGGTGACAACGCCCACATCGAACTCGCAGCCGCGCACGCGCTGTAACTCCAGACCGTGCGATGTGGTTTCGATCACTGCGTGTGTGGCGCCGGCAGCGAGCGCGCGGCGCAGAAACTGCTGCACCTCCAGGGCCTCCAGCGTGCTTTGCCGGCTGCTATTCTCCCATGCCTGCCCGTTCAATCTGAAATTAGCTGTGGTCATCAGGCCTGTCGACCGCCCCGCCGCCTCCAGGATGATGCTGATTAGATTGCTGGTGGTAGTCTTGCCATCGGTGCCGGTCACGCCGATGCTACACAGCTTGCGCGTGGGATAGTCGTAGAAGGAGCAGGCCAGGTTGGCCAGGGCTATGCGCACATCGCGCACCTCTATATAGAGCAGCGGCGGAGATGCGTTGTCCTGTAATGGCTCGCCCAGAGCGGCGAGCGCCCCGCGCCGGGCGGCATCGGCCAGGAAGCGCCGACCATCGGTATGCGTTCCCGGCACGGCCACGAACAGCCCGCCCGGCTGTACCTGGCGTGAGTCATACGCTAGCTCCGTGATTGCGCTACTCTCATAGGTGCCTGGTAGCATATTCGCTGTTCCCCCGGCGCTATGAAACGCCTGTGGGTTCTCCTCTAATGAGGCCAGAAGTGTGTGTAACTGCATCCTGATCCCTGTGTCTAATAGACGCTTAATAGTACATAGTGTATGCGCGATGGTAGGGCTGCATGCCAGTCAGGTTTTGACCGAGCAGCCAGAGACGTTGATCTATCTCCATAGCCGTCATCGCACAGTCCTGAGCCGCCAATGCCTGTCGTAATAGTTCGCATGCCCACACGGTTGTCGCGCGTATCTCTACCTCTTCGCCGCCACCGGGCTCTAAAAGTTCCTGCGCATTGACGCGTGTGGCCAGTGCTGGATCGTAGGCGAGCACTCCGAAGTGGCGCAGCACCTGCGGAAGTTTGTAATCAGCGAAAATGGTGAGCTGGTCAAGGTTGGCGAGCGCGCCCCAGCGCTGTCCTGCGCAGGCGGTATACAGGTCGGCAACGCAGATCTGGGCGCGTTTGAAGAAGCAGACCTCGCGGTTGCAGTAGCGCGCGGTATCGTGAAATGAAGGAAACTCACGGGCTATGAGCGCCGCCAGTTGAGGCGCGCTGCCTTTTGCCTGCTCGATAGCCTGACTGAATTGGCCGCCAAAGCGTGCGAGCAGGACGCTCCCGACCTCCCAAATGTTGTGCAGGCGCTCCTCAAAAAGTGGAATCTTGCGCGCTCCACGAAAGATATGCGCCAGATCTTCGGCGCTCATGGTACTCAGATAGGCGGCATCCCAGAGGGGCTTGCCCTCTTCCATGGCCCGCGTGAGCGCAGCCGCCTCGGCCCAGTACCCGTTGAGCGTCTCGCCTTTGTATTCAATCGACCAACGCGGCTGATCTTTTTCCGCCCAGAAGCAGAAATTCACAGCGTCGAGCACCACTAGCCAGTTGACCGTGCGCTCTGTGCCATCGTTAAAATGGTAGCGCTCATCCCACACAGAAACGCCAGGTGTGGTGGACTCTCCCGCTTGCTGTGCCCACTGGTGGCTCAGGTGACTCAGGCGATCTCTATTGATCCAGGCATGTTCTCCCTGCTCGACCACCGGCCGCGTACTACTCAGTATCTCCAGCGGGTCAGGATGGAGCAGAAGGTACGCATCTTCATTGCGCTCATCGTCCCATTGCGACATCTCAGCCATGCTGTGTTTTCTCCTTACCTGCTGTCTCCGATTGTACAAAGTCCCGCCGCATTCGTCAATGCGACGGGACTTTGCGCCGGTCGATGATCCATCCTTCTAGGTGCTGACCCCCTCTCAAGCTTTTCCATGCGCTTCTCGTCTTCCTCAGAAGCCCACATATCTTATGCCTTCGTCTGCAACGACTTTTCCGTTGTTTACGTGTACATAGACGCTTGCATGCCCAGATGCTATCTAAGCTCTTCACGGTCACCGTTGAAGAATGCCAATACTGTCTTTACAGGTGAAATTGCCCTGATAAAGCAACGCGTGTTCTTGTATCCCCTGACCTTCTTCAGGATATTTTGAGCTACCAACAGATATCATGCAAAGGGGCTTGACAAAAGAGAAACTATATGGCATATATTACATGGAGGTACAAAGCTAGCGAGAAGAGATCGGCTAGCAATTGCTGTACACACCAGAGGATACATATCTGAGGGGGATATGTATGAAGGTGATGCGATACAGAAGGATACCTTCCGCTATTTCTTCCCATCCCACTCCCTCCATCGGAATATTCATGATCGCCCTCAGGGTGTTATGCCCCACCTGACCCCTGAAAATCAATGGTATGCAGAGAAAGAGGCGTGCCGAGGCGATGCATGGAGAGATGCTTTCACACCAGAGAAGATGGCGCGTGCAGTGCTGTTCTCTCCCCTGTCTTCGCTCAACCGAAGCGGTCAGGGAAGAGCCATGGATGCCCGTGCTGTCCTCCATGAATCCATCTATTTTCATGTTTCTATCTTTCTGCCGGCAGCGGTAAGAAATGGAGTTTTTGTGATGATATCCCGTGTTCGTCGCTCCCTTCGTGTCGAAACGCATCCTTCCTCTGCAGACACCAGACCTCTTTCTTTTTAGCGCTTTTTCCTGGCAAGTTTCCTCATCTTTCTGATTTTATTTACGTCTAATGTTACTCCCTGGTCTGTGTTTCAGGCGAAGCCAGCACAGGCGGCAGGCACGGGCAACCCGAAGATTCCCTCTCCGCCCTGGTTGCATGCGCCTGGTCCTGCTCATCCCAAGGACCTGGGCAAGTATGTCACCTCGCATCCCAGCACGAAGATCGTGCCTATTCCCCATGCACCCCATGCGACGATGAAGCCTGTGACCCTGGCCGTGACATCTCAAGCGCAACTCTTCATCAGCAAGGATCACACCCTCGAAATAGACATCCCGACTGACACCATCAGCGCGACGCAAATGCAGACGGCTGGAGGCAGCGTGCATCTGAAAATCGTGCAACTTGATGCCGGGTCGGGTGGCGGCGCAGGACAGATCATCCTGGGCAGCTATCAACTGCTGCTGCAAGATGCGGCCGGGCACCCCTTGACGACCGTGGTGCTGGCCCATCCGTTGACCATCACCTATCATCTCCAGACCTATCAACAGCCGCTCTTGCTCCAGGGGCAAACCGTGTACGCCTTTTGGGATGGCAGCCAGAGCGCTCCCGCTACCACAGGAAACAGTGGCACTTCAGGACAGGGGGGACAGAAACCGACGTCCCTCAAGACCAGCGCTGATCCAGCACGAACGTCCTGGAGCGTTTCCACGACGTTGAGTAATGCGGTGTCCACGCATTTGCAAGCGCAGGCCACGCTTCCCGCGCTTGCAAATAGCTCAGTGACCTTTGGCACCGCCGCCCCGCAGGCCAGTTGGGGCACGCCGACCGACTTCCAGGTTGGATTGAATGCGGGTGGACTCTCCTATAATTATCCCCTGGATCTTCCGCCCGGTCCTGGTGGACTCACCCCCCCAGTGAGCCTGAACTATAACAGCGGGTCGGTCAATGAAAGCCACAATGTGCAGGCGGCCGCCACCTGGGTCGGCGAAGGCTGGAGCCTGGGGCTGGGGTCGATTTCGTGGAGTACCCGCAATGTCACCCCTGGTGGCACTAACCGCATTGAGAATGTCTGGACGATCAATGATCCCAGTGGCATCAGCGGGCAACTCATCCCCCCCCGATCTCAACGCCGCCACCTCGTACCCCGCCTCTCCCGCCATGGGCTCGCTACCTGCCCAATATCTCTGGCATAGCGCGCCGGAGAGCCATGCCAAGGTGCAGGAGGTCAATTTCAATGGCGGTCCTTGCTGGCACGTGTGGCTCCCCAATGGCACGATGGAAGAGTTTGGCTGCACCGATCCCTCGCGTCAGGGGTCTAAGGATGCGGGCGGACATTGGAACAGCTACCGCTGGGACCTCGACTTGATGGTGGATCGCTACGGCAACCAGGTGCGCATCAACTATCAGCGCTACTTCCCGAATGGCGCCAACATTGTGCGTGACGTGGCGATTTCCTCGATTGAATATGATGATCCGGGGTGCCACAATACCACGTTCAATGGGGCCACTGCGCAGTGTCCGACCTGGAACCCCAAAGTGCGCCTGGTCTTCGACTCCAGCACCAAGGTCACCACGCTTTCCAATACGACCGGAGGGTGTCAAAACTGGTCCTCGACGGCCACGTATCGCTGCGATGATCCCGTCGATAATTCTGGTTCAGGTGGGCTGCCCATTTCGGGAGCCATCAACATCTATGTGCTCAACGATATCCATGTGTTGGTGAATGGCAATCCCCTGCTTACCTATCTCTTCTCCTATGAACAGGTGCCACCCTATAACATTACCGATCCGGTCTCTGGGCTCCAGGAAAGCGCGGCTGGCTACCTGGATTTGACGCAGATCCGGGAACAGGGGACCAATAACACGACCCTGAATGCGCCGGTGGTTACCATTAGCTACCAAACCGGCACACAACACTACGAGGACCTCCAACAGCGTCCCAAGCCGACGACGAACTGTGGCTTTGGCTGGGCGCGCCGCGATGGCACGGGCTGTTTCCTCTGGTCGCAGAGTTACAATTCCCGCTATATCCAGACCTACGACAATGGTCGTGGGTGGCATGAAACGATCTCCTGGGGGGAAGCGCGCAGTAATGTGCATGGGGTGGACACGGGCGCCGTCAATGATGTGTTCAACTGCGATGGTCATGAACTCTCCAGCAATCTGTGCGGCGAAGCCGATGACGAGGCCTAGGGCCGTATCGTCGTGGGACAGCGGACTGCCGTGACCAATGGCGTCACTTCGACCTGGACCTATCACTATTATCTGCGCACCAACTGGCCGGCCCCGCCCTGTGCCAACTGTCTGCAAGGGGATACCTGGGCGAACCAGAACGATGGCGACTTTGCTGATTACTACAACGCCACCTTTACCGGCTTTGATTCGGCCCAGGTCATCAATCCCGATAACACTAACGACATTGCGTTCTTCGCCTCCTCCGATGGTTGGGGGTTGGCGGAAAGTAGCTTCCAGTGCTATGTGACGGGGGGTCACTGCAACGTCGCGCCCTACTGGAATCCCAATCCGGGCATGTCTGGCCGTCTGCTCATGGAGCAACACTGGAGCGCAGCGAGCAAGCTGGTCTCCGTCTCGAAGAACACCTATGCCATGAACTGTCCTCCGCCAGGAGTTGCTCACAGCAACAATACCAACACCGGCCTGGACAATCCTGGCAGCACGCAGGTGAGCAGCGAACTGGATCAGAACAATCCCGTGGTGGTCTGTGATCCCCGCGTGACGCAAGCAGACCGCTACCAGGTCGATGGCGTTACCGACATGTCTGGCTATCTCACCGATGCCCGCGTGCTCCACCAGCAGACCACCTCTACCTATGATGGTGATAATCAAGGCCCCAACCACACTGTTGGCTATGATTATGGCAATGTCAGCAAAGTTGATACGACCGGCAATGTCGATACGTCCGGCACCCATGCCGCCACCTCGCATGTCGTCACGACATTGACCTATTATCCCAACGACAACCTGGGCGGTGGCATTTACCTCACCAACCGGCCTGCACAACAACAAAAACAAGATAACACCGGCACGGTGCTCGCCTGTGGCCAGAATATCTATGGCGCCAACGCGAACGCGACCACGCCACCAACCGTCCCAGGCGCCACCCAATTATTGATGTATACCACGAGTGGTGGGTGTACTGGCACGGCCATCACGGTGAAACATGCCTACGATGTTTCAGGCAATCCCATTGGGAACATCGATGGAGACACCCATCTCGGCTGTACGATTGGCAGCACGCAATATAGCGCCTGTGCGACCTATGATAGCTTTGGCACCCATCTCATCAGTGCGGCCAATGCCAAGAACCAAACGGGTTCCTCTAGTTACGATAGCAGTGCCGCCGGGGGCTTTGGGCAGTGGCTCACCGCCATGACCGATGCCAATGGGCAGAGCACCTCGTTCCAATACGATGTCCTGGGCCGCGTGACCGCCGCCATTCAGCCAGGCGATAGCACCAGTAGTCCCACGATTGCCTACACCTATAGCAATACCTGTACCAATGGCGCCACCGCTCCTTGTCTGGAGATCGATACCAGCACCCGGACAACCACTGGCGGACCGACCACCACCACACGGCAATGGTATGACGGGGAGGGGCACCTGGTCGAAACGCGCTCCCCGAGTTCGGATAGTGGCTCGGATGTCATCACCTATACCGTCTACGATGCCATGGGGCGACCCACGACCAGGAGTCTGCCCTATAGTATCCCCAGTAGCAGCGGCTATATCGCGCCCGACCTGATCAGAGCGCGATCCGTCACGGCCTACGATGCGTCCGGCCGTTCCCTGGGCCAGGTGACCTACAGCGATCAAAATACGGGCACCTACATCGTGCTGAGTACCAGTATCAGCTATACGGTAGCTCAGGGTGTCACGGGGCTGAGTGCTGAGAACAGCAATGCCTACGAGCAGACCATCACCCTGGATGCCTACAATCATCAGAGCATCAGCTATCGCGACGCGCTGGGACGCCAACGGTATTCGCAAATCTTCAGCGGCACCACCCCCTACAGCGTGGTCCGCACTGTTGGGGCGAGCTATGATGGCCTGGGCGATGCCATCCTGGTACAGACCTTGGACCACACGGCCACCGTGCAAGCCACCCAGAGTGCCACCTTTGACGCGCTGAAGCGGCGCACCGGCATGAATGACTCGGACCTGGGCAGTTGTCAGAATACGTCCCTGCCACCGGGGTGCAGCAGTAGCACCGACTGGGCCTGGAAAGCGAGCTATGACGCCGACGGCAATCTCATCAGCCAGAGCGATCCCCGCAACAAGCATATCTATACCAGCTATGATG
>JALYVR010000830.1 GCA_030853145.1 Chloroflexota bacterium
ACCGATGTGCGCCGGACGCAACATGCCCTCGCACTATAGCAACAAACGCCACCGCATCCTGCCAACCTTCAGCGAGGTAGCGGCGCTGGGACCCTTCGCGGGCGGCGTTGGCTTCTCTCTGCAATGGCACAAAGGCCGGGAACTAGTAGTCTACTCCACAGGCGATGGCGGGGCCGCGACCAACGATTTCAATGCGCTCTTCAAGCAGGCGGCGGTCCACCGCTTGCCAGTGCTGATGATCGTCGAGGACAATGGCTGGGCTATTACCGCGGCCTCTCCTATCCAGTGGGCAGGCTCGCTGGTGGACTGGGCCAGGGGCGGCGGCGTCTATGCCGAGGAGGTCAATGGCGCCGACGCTATAGCGACCTACGAGGCTACCACGCGCCTGGTGCGGCATATCCGCGAAGGCCAGGGGCCGGTCTTGATGCACATGCGCGTGGGCCTGCTCGACGCGCATTCCAGCAGCACCGATATCAAGACCTACCGCAAAAAGGAAGAGATCGAGGAGACCGCCGCCACCAAAGACCCGGTGAAAAATTTCGGGCGCTGGCTCGTCGAGCATGGGCATCTTCAGGAAGCCGACCTGGACCGCATGCGCAAGGAGGCCCGCGCCGAACTGGAACGCGCCGAGTCCCAGGTGCTGCAAGAGCCAGAGCCGGAGCCGGACAGGGTCATGCACCACGTGGTATATGTGCCGCAATGGCAGGAAAATACTCCCCGTGGCACAAAGCGCCAGACGACCATGCTGGGGGCCATCAACGAGGCCTTAATAGAACTGGCCCAGCGCGATCCCGGCTTCTTCGTCTATGGGCAGGACGTGGGTAGTCCCAAGGGCGGCGTCTTCGGCGCCACGGCGGCCCTCGTCACGCAATTTCCAGGGCGCGCCATCAGCAGTCCGCTCAACGAACAGGTGATCGTGGGCATCGCCGCTGGAGCCGGTATGATCGATGGCAAGGCGCGCTGTGCCGAGATTCAATTCGTGGACTACCACCAGTCGGCGGCCCAGACGATCCGCCTGGCGGCACGCATCGCGTACCAGAGCTACGGCGACTGGACGGTGCCGCTGCTCATCCGCAGCAAGTCGGGCAGCGGCGGCGGTGGTCCCATCTCCAGCAGCACGGCTGGCGGCGGCGCGTTTGGACACTCCAACAGCGGAGAGCAATGGTTCACCAACGTCCCTGGCATGATTACCATCTGCCCCGCCACGCCGTTCGACGCCAAGGGACTGCTGCTGGAGGCCGCGCGCGCGCAGTCGCCCGTGGCGTTCTTAGAGCGCGGACGCCTCTATCGCTCCGAGCCACCCAAAGATAGCCAGGGTACCATCATCGCCGCTATGGCCGAATACTGGTACGTACCCGAAGGCTATTATACCCAACCTATCGGCAAGGCACGGCGCATGCACATCGGCACAGGCCCAACGAGTGTGGCGATTATAAGCTGGGGCACGATGGTGCTGGAGGCCTGCACCGCTGCCGCCGATATCGTTCAGCGCATAGGCGGCGCTATTGAAGTCGTCGATCTACGCACGCTCGCGCCCTTCGATGAAGCGGCCGTGGCGGCCGCGGTACGCGAGGCCAACCGCGTCATGGTGGTCACGGAAGAAGCCGACCTGACCAGCTTCGGGCGTCATGTCCATTCCTGGATCGTCCAGCACTGCTTCTATGACCTGGACAGCACGCCCGCCTTCATCTCCGCCCTGCCAGCTCCTCCCGCCCCATACGACGCGCCGGAGGAGACGGCGTTCTATCCCACGGCGAAGACGATCGAGGCGAAGATCGAGGAACTGCTGGCAGAGTAACCTGTAGCGTCCACATACGCGAAAAGAGAGGCCGGAGATAGTTCTGGCCTCTCCTTTTCATAAGCCTTCATTGGTCGCCTGGTGTACGGTAAGAGTGCCTCGATTCGCGTAGGGGCTATGGCTTGCCTCGCCCTACGCGAATCGAGGGCAAAGGTACCATACGACTCGTATCCTTTTCATAAGCATGCTATACTTGCGTCTAATAAAATACATTATCTTCAATATATCAAGCAATAGCAGGTGAAACATGGATGTAACTACTGATACAGTGATTGATTATACCTCTCCAGCACAGACGGCCAGCGCAGGGCGCCGGCACACGCTGGCCGCGATCTTGTGGGAATGCGGCGTCAGTATCGTACTGGCCCTCATCAGCTTCATTCCACGTGTCATGCTGGCATCGCAGCTCGATATGGCGACAGACGAAAGAACCTACATCACGGCCGCCAAGTTCTATGTGCCGCTGCTGGCACATCTTAACCTGACAGCCGATGGCTGGAAC
>JALYVR010000831.1 GCA_030853145.1 Chloroflexota bacterium
GTCCTGGGAGTCCCAGGACAGCAAGGCAAGCCACGCGCTACGAACCTATGTGTGGCAGTAAACGGTCAACTACTTCGAGGAGTTGACGTGGCTTGAATGGTTTGGTCAGGTATTCTGTGCAGCCAATCTGCATGGCGGCCTCGCTTTCGTCGTGCAGGGCGTAGGCAGTAACGGCGATGATCGGAATGGTCGCCATGCCGGGGCGGGCGCGAATCAACTGCGTTGTGCGATAGCCGTCGAGGACGGGCATCGAGAGATCGGTGAGGATCAGATCGACCTGTTCGCGATCAAGGAGATCGAGCGCCTCGCGCCCATTGGAGGCGGAGAGGCAGCGGTAGCCGCGTGTTGAGAGAACGCGCTCAATCAAGATGCGGTTTGAGACCTCATTCTCGATCACAAGGATGGTTGGGGGGGATATACCCGGTGTATTCATAATCCGCCTTCTATCTGGTCTAGCTACGTCTACTATTCAAGAGCGCGCTTGAGAGGCCACGGGTACAATGGGCAAGGTGAACGAGAAAATAGATCCCTGCCCCGGCACGCTCTCTACCGTCACTTCTCCTCCCTGGAGTTCAATTAAGTGCTTAGCAATGGTCAGGCCCAACCCGGTGCCGCCGAAGCGGCGCGTTGTGCTGCCGTCGGCCTGGCGAAATGCTTCAAAAATGTACTCTAGAGCCGCTGGCGAAATGCCCACCCCTGTATCGTGTACGGCGACACGTAGCAGGTCATAGTGCTCCAGCAGGTCGCAGCGAATCGTGACCCCGCCTTTCTCGGTAAACTTGAGGGCATTGGAGACCATATTGATGACGATCTGGCGAATACGATGGCTATCCGCCAGCACCATAGGCACGGCCCCGCCAATTTCCAGGGTGAGGTGCAAGTTTTTATTGTTCGCCATAGGTTTGAGCTGGTTGACTACCTCGGCCAGGCACGGCTCCAATGAAAGCGGCTCGATCTTGATCTCCAGACGGTCGGCCTCGATCTTTGAGAGGTTCAACATGTCGTCTACCAGGTGCGAGAGGTCTTCGGCGCGCCGCACCATGAATTGGATATGCTCTTCCTGCTCAGGAGTCAGCTCTCCATCCACGAAACCCTCCAGGATCAATGAGCCGTAGCTGATGATGCTATGGAGCGGGGTGCGCAGTTCATGCGTAACGGTGGCCAGGAATTGTGATTTCAATTGATTGACGCGCTCAAGCGCTACGTTTTTCTCCTTCACCTCGGCGAAGAGTAGCGCGTCCTGAATGGCCATCGCGGCCTGGATCGCTGCTGTGCTCAGCAGGAAGGTATCGTGCTGCGTCATCTGGCGCGGCTGGTCGGAGTAGAGCATGAAGGCCCCAATAGCCTGATCTTGTAGGAGCAGGGGAACCGCGCTAACGGAACGATAGCCCGCCTCCAGCGCCATGCGCGTCCAATTTTCGTGTCGATCCTGGTGAATCACGCTGATATCTTCGCCGTAGGCGATTTTCTGTTTCTGCATCGCCATCCGGGCAAGCAGCATATCCAGATCATGGAGCGCCTGCTGTGGAATACGCGCTTGCTGTGAGCCAGAGCGCATGCCCGGCGCGTTGAGCTTCGGCGCGCGAATGGTCCCAGGACGTTTCGCGTTGGCCATATTCGCGCGCGCATTGGGTACGGCGGCTAATTTGGTGGTCGCCATCATGGCGATGTCCCCGCCAGGATCGATGTGTGTCGTGGCTGTCCCGCGCTGCGTTGCCTGCCCAGAGGCCGTCATTTGCGGCTCTGTCGGCTGGTCGGACCATTGCGCCAGCGCCCACGGCGTGAGCATATCGCGCCCATAGAGCAGCAGCGAGACCTGTTTTACATCCATAATATTGCCCAGGCGCGATACAATCTCCACCAGCAGTTGTTCCAGGCTGAGCGTGGAGATCAGCGCATCGCTCATGCTCAACAGGTCGCTCAACTGTTTGGTCAGCGCCTGGCTCTCGATCTCTTGCCTGTGCAACGCTCCCGCCAGACGCTGGAATGCCTGCGCCAGCACGCCTAGTTCGTTGTTGGTGGCGGGCAGTGTAGGCGCGGGATCGAGAGGCACGAGGGCGGCCACCTGCGTCTGGAGTTGGTTGAACGGGCGAATGAAAAATATGCGCGCTACCAGGGTATAGGCCGTGATAGCCAGCGCGAGGAGAAAGCCGCCCAGACCTAGCAGTGCCAGCGCGGCGCGTTGGGCGTGCGCGTTGATGCTGTAGAGCGGCTCGATATCGACGAGCACCAGTTGCGGCGTGCCTGCCGGCTGGCCTACACGTGAGACGGCGCTTGACTGCGTGAGGT
>JALYVR010000151.1 GCA_030853145.1 Chloroflexota bacterium
AGAAAGAGCAGCAGAGGGCTGGTATATGAGATAACCTCATTGCCAATGGCGAGATACAGGAACAAGATACAGAAAACGAGCATGAGCGCAAGCGAACCCAGGATGTAGAGAGGACTCTTCAACAGGCTCGCCGCGCAGCTCAGCTTCTGCGCCTGCATGATGTTGACTGCACAGCACCACGAGGCAAGTGCCAGGCCCAGCCAGGCAAAGTGCGTGCTCCACGGCCCTAACCCATCTCCTGAAACAGCCAGCCCTACATGCGGAGGTGGCGGCAGGAGCAGTTCAAGCAAGGCCAGAAGCACGATGCCATCCCCTAGCAAGAGGATAAGATGCCACATGGTCGGCGAAGGTCTCCGTCTCCAGCGCTGGTTAAGACGATTCTGCTGATGGGGGGGATGCAATTCATAGCGTCCGCGCTCTTTTTCGGCTCTCAATGCCGTATACTCGTTTTCAGATTGCTCATGTGAATCCGCCAGTGGCATGCCATATTTAAGATCAGGTTGCACGTTGAGCGCTCCTCTCCATTACCATCTCCCCCACTTGTTATTGCTCTACTAGACCATTCTTCTAATACACCCATTTGGTAGGATGCAGGACGATCCCCGCCCGCGTGATGTCGGATCATTCCCGCTCGCGTAATGCCGGACCATTCCCGCTCGCGTGATGCCGGACGATCTCCCATCCGCGTGATGTCGGACCATTCCCGCTCGCGTGATGCCGGACGATCTCCCATCCGCGTAGGGACCCGGCTTGCCGCGTCCGTGTGGCAGGCCCTTGGGCCTGGGAGGCCTCCCCCAGCCCGCATAGGGATTCGTCTTGCCACATCCGTGCCGGTCTCGTGTGCATGGCCAGAGGCCACAACGGACGCGGCAAGCCGGGTCCCTACGCGGATGGGGCTACCCGCTCAGGGAGGCGGCGTGAAGCAAGCAACCTTGAAATGTGAGCTTCGAGTTCCAGCGCGAGCTGCGTCCGATCGAAGCGTGTTTTTACAAATGTGCAACCTCGCTGGCCCAATGTTTCAGCGATATCCGGATGCTCACGCAGGTAGAGAATGGCGGATACCAGCGCGGCAGCATTCTCCGGCTCCACAGAGAGTGCGGCCTGCGCCTCCTGTTCGGCAAATTGACGCGCGATCCCTTCTGCGGCGACAATACAGGGGCGCGCGCAGGCCAGTGCTTCAAATATCTTGGAGGGTAGTGCGCCCTCAAATACCGGCAATCTACGCAGGGGGATCAAGCACACATCGGCGCCGGCAATCAGCCAGGGCATACGCTCATGCGCCATAGCATCAAGGAACGTCACATTAGTAAGATTGCGTCTCCTGGCCTGCTCCATGAGATCAGCTTTTTGGACGCCCTCCCCAACTAGAATGATATGGATACCGGCATCATCCCGCAGCGCGTCCGCGGCATCAATGACGGTAGGGAGGGCATTCGCCAGCCCATGATTGCCCGCGTAGAGCACGGTAAAGCGCTCATCCCATCCAAGCTCAGCGCGCGCCTGCGCCTTTGGCAGTGGGCGGAAGCGCGTAGTATCTACACCATTGGTCAGGAGAAACACGCGCTCCTGCGCCAGACCGCGCTGTATAAGGGCCTGGCGAATGCCCTTTGTCACGGCCCAGACCGCGCCCGCGCGCCGGTACGTTGACCATTCAAGCCATTCGGCGAGCCGGATCAGGTGGCGATTGCGCAACATACCCAACTGGATAGCGGACTCTGGCCAGATATCGGCAACCGTGAAAATAAACGGGCAGCGCTTCAGCCCCGCCATAATACGCCCGGCAATGGCATCGAAGAGCGGCGGCGATTCAACGATAATCACATCTGGCCGGCCCACCACCTGCCATCCAAGGAAGGCCGAGAGACAACCAAAGGACAGTTGCGCCAGGATACGCCGCAGAAACCCCCTGTTGGCAGTGGCATAGCTCCACACGCGCACGACCTCTATGCCGTCATGCTCCTCGCGTTGCAGCACGCGGCCGCGGTATTCGGGAGCAACGATCCCGCTGGGAAAATTAGGAAAAGTCGTTAATATTGTGACCCGGTGACCCCGCTTCACAAGGCATGACGCGGTTTCGCTGATACGTGTCGCCGGGGGCGTTATTTCCGGTGGATAATATGGCGTGATAAAGAGTATATGGGCCATAGCTATTTCCTTGCTGCGGGTGCGACAGGGCGCAGCTCTTGCCCGTAGGCAAGAGGAGCCCTGGATGCTGGTTCAGCATGTAAGAGGTTATGCGCAATGCGCACTGCCGCATCGCCCTCACCAAAGGGATTGTGCTGTGGAGGTGCAGGCCTGGGTCTCTCAACGGCTTCGATCATCCTCTGCCAACTGGTTCCAACCAGCACATTCCACCCCAACTCAACCGTTTCTACCCACTCCGTTTCCTCCCGCAGCGTCACGCAGGGTACTTCAAGGAGGAAGGCCTCTTTCTGCAAACCGCCAGAATCGGTAAGGATTCGACCGGCGGTCTTGCCCACGGCCATCATATCCAGGTAGCCCAGCGGCTCCATCACACGCACATGCTTCTGCCAGGTGATGTTATAGTGTTCCAGGCGCGCGCGCGTCCGCGGGTGGACCGGGAAGATCACCGGCATGTCCAGCCTGTTCAGTCCATCCGCGATACCCTGCATAGCTTGCGGATCATCAGCATTAATGGCGCGATGCACCGTCACCAGCGCGTAGGACTGCGGAGCGAGCCGCAGCGTCTGTAAGAGCTTCTCCCCACGCGCATCCAACTCGGGCTGCACCTGGAGCAGCAGATCATACATAACATCGCCAACAAGCTGCACGCCGCGCGTAATGCCCTCATTGTATAGATTCCTGCGCGCGGTCTCTGTTGGACAAAAGAGACGGGACGAGATATGGTCGGAGAGGACGCGATTGATCTCCTCCGGCATAGCCTGGTCGAAGTTCCGTAAGCCGGCCTCCACATGCGCCACCGGGATATGCAGCTTGGCGGCCGCGAGCGCGCCGGCCAGCGTCGAGTTGGTATCACCATACACAATGACGTAATCGAAGCGCTCTTTCATGAACACCTCTTCAAGAGCTTCAAGCATGCGTCCTGTCTGGGCGCCGTGTGGAGCGGAACCACATCCCAGGTAGTAGTCAGGCGCAGGGATATGCAGCTCGTCGAAGAACTGCGCCGACATGTTGTGGTCGTAGTGCTGGCCCGTGTGGACGATGAGCTCCTCATGCCGCTGTTCTCGCAAGGCACGACTGACAACTGCCGCTTTAACAAGTTGGGGACGCGCCCCTACAATTGATGCTACCCTCACTGCTATCCTCTTTCCTATCATTTAGGGGTGCCGCTTCAACTCCCCTTTGGCTCCCTTTCGGCTCCCCTTGCCCGCCGGCACTGCCCGTACGCTAGCGTTACCCACGCTCAGCCAGTTGCAGGTCTCGTTCTCGTTGCGGCTGCGATTTTTCGCGGTCGCCGTCCCCAATAGCCACATAATGCATGCCCAGAGACTCTATATGTGCTCGATTAAGGGTCCGGCGTCCGTCCAGCAACATGCGACAGGAGGGGAAGCGACTGAAGTCGTATTCCTGATAAGCCTGGTGGCCCGCCTGCAGAACAATCGCCTGAATCTCCTCCGCCTGTTCAGCACGAAGGGGCATAAATCCCAGCGCCTGTAACTCGTCCTCGCTGTACAGCGGGTCATCGGCGTAGATTGTGGCTCCCCGCTCCCACAGAGCAGCCTGGAGCAGCCTGGCACTCGTGAAGGCGGTTTCGCGTACATCGCCCCGATATGCTACCCCCAGAATAAGCACCGCCTGTCCCTCCAGCGAACCCACGCTGGCTTCAATGCGCTGCACGGCATACTGAGCCATCCCGTCATTAATGCGACGGGCCGCGCGCGGTAACTGAAGCAGCGGCCGATCGGGAAGGAACGCTGGCGGCTGTAAGTGCTCCACCCCCGCGAGCAGGAAGTATGGGTAGACCGGGATACAATGCCCGCCGACCCCGACGCCAGGGGTGTGAATATGCGAGTAGGGTTGGGTATTGGCGGCTGCAATCGCCGCCACCACGTCGAGCTTATACGCATCAGCAAAGCAGGCGAATTCATTCGCCAGAGCAATGTTGACATCGCGATAGGTCGTTTCAATGAGCTTCACAAATTCAGCCTCATCCATTGAGGCCATAGTAATAATACTGGCATCCAGCACAGACTGGTAGAATGCCACCGCGGCCTCCTGGCTCTGCTCATTGATCCCACCCACAACCTTCGGGTAGGTGCGCAGGTCACGGAAGATATGGCCAGAGGAGACGCGCTCAGGGCTGTACGCCAGCAAAAAATCCTGGCCGGCCCGAAGCTGCGCCGTCTGTTCAAGTAGCTGGCGCAGGCGCACGGCCGTTGTGCCCACCGGCAATGTTGTTTCATAAATAACGAGCGTGCCGGGTTGTAACCCCGCTCCTATGGCAGCCGTGGCCGCATCAATCGCCTGGAAGTTCACCTCATGACGCGCGTCGGTAACGACCGGCACGACGATGACCACAACGCCTGCCTGGCGCACAGCTTCCGCGGTAGCAAGCGTCGCGAAAAGGGCGCCGCTCGCTACCGCTGAGGCCACAGCCAACGGAAGTTCCGGCTCCTCCTGAACGTGCGATTGCCCAGCATTGATCATGGCAACCACTTCTGGATTAATGTCACAGCCGATCACGCGCCGGCCATGCTGCACAAATTGAATGGCAAGGGGCAGGCCTATCTTGCCCAGGCCGACTACCGCTACAGTTGCGGACCCACAACCAGCGTTACGTGCTTGATCTCGCATGTCAGACCTCAACTTCTACGGCCGCATGTGCCTGCGACCTTTTCACAACTTCCTGGTGCGTTGATCTACTGAGTTGGAGTACAACCCGTAAGACCGCAGCACCGTCCTCGCCTGACACAGTGGGCATGCCATCGCAGCGTATGGCATTCATGACATCCTCGTACTCCAGGCGCAAAGGCTCCGCTTTTTGAATTTTGAGCCGGGTCATGGTTCCCTCGCTCACCCCGGTCAGAGAACGCAGTGCATCCCAGCTCGTGGTCGTATAATCGTTTTTGTAGAAATACACATCTTGCGTCAGGTAATTGACGAGGTACATACCTTTTTCACCCGTGATGCTCAGTTCTCGTATCTTGGTTGGCGTCAACCAGTTCACGTCAAGCACACCTATCGCTTGATTCGTGAAGCGCAGAACCCCCAGCAATAGGTCCTCGTGGCTGGTGTGGATGTGACGCTGTGTCTCTGAATACACATGCTCCACCTCTGCATTGGCCAGATAGCGCATGACATCGATATCGTGCGTCGCAAGATCGAGCGTGACGCCGACATCGCGAATGCGCGGGGGGAACGGACCGAGCCGGCGCGCATGCAAGTGAAACATCTTGCCCAGTTCACCCGATGAGAGGCGCTGCCTGACGGCGATGACAGCCGGATTAAAGCGCTCAACATGGCCCACGGCGAGCTTGACACCGCGCTTTTGCGCAAGCTGAATGAGTGTAAGGGCCTCTTCAATAGTGCTCGTTATAGGTTTTTCGACGAGCACGTTGATGCCCCGGTCGAGCACGTACGACGCGGCCTCAAAATGCAGGTGGGTAGGTACAACCACGGCTACAAGATCGGGCTGCGCCTTTTCTACCATCTCACGATAATCGCTGTAGCCAGGCACATGAAAGCGGCTCACTGCAAGCTTCAAACTAGGCTCATGTGTTTCAGCAACGCCTACAATTTGAACCTGCTCCTCATTGAAATCCCTGAGCACCCGCAAGTGGTTCATGCCCATCGAACCGGTACCAATGACGGCGATTTTCAAGCGCATAGTACACCCACCTCCTGCGCAACGGATGCGAGGTCCGCCTCGCTCAGCCCCGGATGGACCGGCAGCGACAGCACTTGCCTTGCTGCCAGTTCTGTCACAGGCAAGCACACATCGCGGATGGCGCGGCCGGCATTTCCCCCTTCAGGCACACTTGAAAATCCAATTTTACCCACAAGCTCTCGATAAAACGGCTGCTGGTGAACGGCCAGCGGGTAATGAACCGCCGTCGCGATCCCCCGCTCCCGCAGCTTCAGCATCCACTCGTCTCGCTGCTCAGGGACCCTGATGGTGTACTGGTGATAGACGTGGCGGTATCCCGGACGCACTACGGGCGTTTGAGCTGATGCGCGCAGGCGCTCTGTCAGGAATGCGGCATTGGCGATGCGCTGCCTGGTAAAGCGCTCCAGTTTTTCTGATTGCACCAGGCCAAGGGCTGCCTGCATCTCTGTCATACGCAGGTTATGGCCTAGTGTCACATGGCAGTAGCGCTCTTTCTGGCCATGATGCCGCAGGAGACGCACGCGTTCAGCGATAACAGGATCATCTGTAGTGACCATGCCACCTTCACCCGTGGTGATGTTCTTGGTGGCATAGAATGAGAAGCACCCCGTGCCAAAGCTGCCAACAGGTTTTCCATCTATCGCAGCCGCATGCGCCTGACAGGCATCTTCGATGATCGCCAGACCATGGGTAGCGGCAATCGATGCTAAACGCTGCATAGCGCATGGGTGACCATACAGGTGAACCGGCATCAGCGCTTTCGTGAAGGGCGTGATGGCCCCCTCTACCAATGCTACATCCATGGTATACGTATCCGGCTCAATATCGACGAATACTGGAGTAGCGCCAACGAGCAGAATGGCATTGACAGTCGCGGCAAAAGTGAACGCCGTTGTGATCACTTCATCGCCTGGCCCAATATCGTGGGCTAACAACGCAAGATAGAGGGCAGCCGTTCCTGAAGATAGAGCCACCGCCTCTCGTACATGGCAGACTTCCGCAAAGCGCCGTTCAAACTCTGCCACGTTCTCTCCCTGGACTAACTGACCGGATGTGAGAACGCGCTGAACAGCTACTTCTTCCTCATAACCCAAAAGAGGGCACGCTACCGAAATCATAAAAATACTTTCCTGCTGGATTCTTAAAATATGAAATCACCTTCAAGGCTTATCTCCCAGATGACCAGAATTTTCGTTGGAGCGCCGAGGATAAGGGTAGGTGAATTCATGATCACGAGTGTAAAGAGGCACTTTTTTTCAAAGTAGGATCAAACGCACTTGTGTGTAAGCACCCTACATCCCCTCCCCCGCCATCAAGTATGAAAACATATTATCCGTATAGTATTATAATAATATGCTTTGAACGCGTCAAACGATTTGCTTCAATATACGCACTATATATACAAATCAATGTATTTACTAACCTTCTGGAACATTGAGGAATGTCATATTTTCTGCGTATTCTTCGGTTTGCTTGCACGTTTTTGCAGAAATCGCCGGGCCGGAAAATTACAAAATATGCTATGCTTTGCTCATTGAACGGGCGTATAAAAGTCATGACCCGGCTGTAACAACATATACAGCCGGATCATGAGTTCACTAAAAACTCTTTTTAGCAAAGAGCTTCTTCATAATTTTAGCGGCATTCAAACCTCCGTATACATATGGACCCAGATCTGAGGCTTTGCCTACCACACGAGGATTACCGTTTATATCAACCGAAGCTACTTGTACGCTGGTACCAGCGCCGATAGCTGGGCTTCTGGCACTCAGATGATAATCTCCACTCCCATCGGCTTGATAGTTGACGAGAAGGGGATCAACCGTCAGCGTTCCCTGGGCTTCGGTGCTACGCTGTACTAAGATGTTTGTGGGATTGGCATACACCAGGTTGTTGAGGTACCTGTTATGGATGCCTGTCTGCCCATACTCGTAGATGCCAACATTGTTAGTATGCAGAACGATATTGTTAGCAACGAGGAAATTGTCCGGTATGACATGGTTCGCCGCGACAATGATCCCGCCCTCACCACAATTAAAAACCAGGTTGTTGACCATGGTAACACCAGTAGCCGAATGCCATGTATGAAGACCGTAGGCCGCGATAGCATACACAATATTGTTAGCAATGTACCCGTTAGGCGTAGAATGGTAAATGCCTTGATCCAGGTTACAATAGGTAGTCAGGGGAGGGCCGATGTGATCGACAACATTCCCAATCACAGAGTTATCATGGTTCCCATTATTTTCTGAGTCATCAATACCAGCCGCTCCATTGATGCCACAAGAGGCAAGCGCATAGTTGTGAACATGGTTCCCGATGATACGCACGTACGATCCGTAGTCGTTGATGCCGATATCGCCATCGCCAGTGATGTCGAAGCCCTCAATATCCACATAACTTCCAAAGTTCGTCCAGGAGGTACGTATGCCATGCGTAACTATTTTCGCCCCCCATTTCACATCTGAGATGAAGGTAATACGCGCCAGCGCAGTACCATTCAGCGTGTTGTACACCGATTGCGTATATGTCCCTGGTAGGACATGCACGGTTGTGCCAGCGGTAGCCAGGGAAGCCGCCTTCTGAATGGTTGCAAAGGGCTGACCACTTGACCCAACGGCTGTATCACTGCCAGTAGGAGAGACATAATAGCTAGTGCCTTGCCTGGCCGACAGGTGCCCTTGAGGGGACCGATGGAGCACGGAGAATGACCATCCGTTTGCCAGTAAAATGGCTCCCAGAAAGACCAGAAGCAGGATAGACCCTATAGATGCTAACATTTTCCAATGACGCATATGAACTCCTTTTTCAGCTCTTATGAAAGAGCGTAGGAACAACTCTATGCGTATAGTATCGGCAGACAGCTTCGACGCGCATAGGGAGAGTCCTGTCATAAAATTCTGGCAAATCTCGTATCCCCATGGTATACTTGAAGATGGTCCCCTTATCATCATGGAGGTTATACATGCGTGCAGACAGACTCCTCTCGCTGCTGCTGTTGCTACAGACCAGGGGGCGCATGACGGCCCACGATCTGGCAGAGCGGCTAGAGGTCTCGGAACGGACGATCTACCGCGACCTGGAGGCTCTAAGTATCGCTGGCGTGCCGGTCTACGCCGAACGCGGGCCGGGCGGTGGCTGCGACCTGCTGAACGGCTACCAGACGGACCTGACCGGATTAAACGAGGCCGAGGTGCGCGCACT
>JALYVR010000152.1:0-1880 GCA_030853145.1 Chloroflexota bacterium
GCCCTGAATGGAGTGCGCGCCTGAGATCGAGGCCAGCGCCTGCTGTAGGTCGCTTCCGGTAAAGGACTGCTTCCCTCCGGCGAGGGCAATTCTGCTGCCTTCTAAGAGGGCCTGCATAGCATCATATGAAAGCATAACATCATTATCGGGCCTTGTATAGCCATAGCCGCTATGCTGACCACCGGCATTGAAGGCCTGGGTATACGCCGGGAAGAAGCCCGGCTGCCGCGCACTCAGCCTCAAAAAGCTCCACTCATCGGGATAGGCGAAGGTCGTAAAGTGCAGGCGTGTGAAGCCCGCGCGCGCGCTGGGAGGATAACCGCCCAATTCGTAGAGCGCATCGCCTCCCAGGATCTGCAACTGCGCAAACTGGCCAGAGGTCGGCAGGTTGGTCAGTAGCGTCGAGATATCGCTGGCATAGCCGGAAAAGTAGATCAGATCAGGGTTATGGCTCAAGGCATCCTGCAACTCCCCCTGCAAGGTCGCGGGCTTGCCGACAGTATAGCGCTCCGTTACCAGGATGGTGCCACCATCAGCCTTATACTGCGCGCTGAAGTCGTCAGCGAGACTCTTGCTATAAGAATCCACGGGATCGACGAAGAGCGCGATATTCTTCGAGTGGAGGTTACGCGTGGCATACGTGGCGCCGAGAATGCCCTGCTGTTTGTTTGAGGGACAGACGCGGAAAAAGTAGGGAGAGGCGCTGTCCAGCAGGTCGCTGGAGGCCGTCTCTGAGACCAGGGGGAGATGGGCGGAAGCAAGCGTGCTGACAACGTTTTGCGTGCGCCCGCTATAGGGCCAGCCCATCACGCCCACGATGGACTTGTCGGCCTGCGCGGCCTGCGCAATCTGCTGTGCCACGGCATTGGCATAGTTGCCGTTGCTGCCGGAGTTGGCGATGAGCAGGCGCACCTGCATGCCGCCGCCCAGCTTAAAGCCACTATTATATTCCTTCTGGGCAACGTAAGCCCCTTGTAGATCGTCGCGCCCGGTACCTACAACACCGGGATCATTGCTCGTCAGCATCGTCCCGACAACCAGCGTGATATGGGGACTGCCAGAGGCGAGGACATGTTGATCCTCCTGGTAGATCAGCACCTCAGCGTCATTTGTATCGCTGGCAAGCGCCGCTTGCCAGAGCGACTGGGCGCTGCCCACATCGCCCGCTTTGATCCGGGCCGCGGCCTGCTGCTTTGTGACTCCATCAACGCGATTGGTGTCAAAGGCCACCGAGCCATCGCTGACCCCGATATATTCTTTATAGCCGGTCTGCTTATCGGTGACCTGGTATGCGCCAATGCCATTCTTCAAGGCAGAGGCCGGCGGCGTGATGGTCACGGCAGGCGTTGCCGCGGGGCCGCTAGCGTGGTTGCGCAAGTAGGGAAGGGCAATGTAGGTCCCAGCGGCAAGCAGCAAAACCACCAACGCCAGCAACAGGAGGTTGCGGCCGACGCTCCCTTTGCGCCGGGGCGGTGGCGGCGAAACATAGGCATTCAAAGGTTGCAGCGGCGGCAGCCAGGCATTAGCGGGTTGAGGATGAAAAGCCTGTGCTCCAGGCGGTGGCGGAGCCTGCTGTACCATCGTGGGAGCATTGGCAAAGCCTGGTGGGAGCGCTCCCATCGGCCCGGAGGTACTGAGGGTATAGCTGCCAAGATCACCGGAGACCCCATAACGCCTGAGCAGGATATCGTCGATGTCGCGCTTCATGGCCGCCGCGCTCTGGTAGCGCTGGTTGACATCGCTACTCAGGGCGCGATTCAGGACACGTTCGACATCTGGCGAGACCTGTGGATTCAAGGTATGGGCCGGCGGATAGACAAATGGTGGATGACTGCGCGGGTCGCGGGTCGTCAGGACATGATGTAGCGTCGCGGCCAGGG
>JALYVR010000152.1:1890-8999 GCA_030853145.1 Chloroflexota bacterium
ATAGAGATCCGAGCGAGGGTCGGCGTTGCCCTGATATTGTTCGGGGGGCGCGTAGCCGGGGGTACCCAGCGCCGAGGTCTGTCTCTTCTGCGCGTTGCGTGCCACGTCGGCGCGTGCGATGCCGAAATCCACCAGGTGCGCGCGCTTATCTTTGGCGCCGATGATAATATTGGCCGGCTTGATATCGCGATGGACGATCGGGGGTGTCTGCTGCTCCAGGTAGTCCAGGATATCGAGCAACTGGTCGGCGTAGATCAGCGCATCGCGCTCCCGCATCGGCTGGTTGTTGCGATTCAAGAACTCCTCCAGGTTCTCGCCCTCCACGTACTCCTGTACCATAAAGTAGCGCGCGCCCTCCTGGAAGTTATCGGTGACATTGGGGATGAGAGGGTGGTCGAGATGAGCCAGCATCGTCACTTCGCGCTTAAAATTGCGCACGTCATCCTGGCGTGCGGCAGGGTCGCTATGATCGGAGAGCAGTTCTTTGAGGACCACGCGCTTGTCATCCAGGCGATTATCGACGGCGAGCAGGGCTGCGCCCATGCCGCCCTCGCCCAGAACCTTCTTGATGTCGTAGCGCCCACCCTGTAAACGCGTGCCAGGAGCCAGTGAGCGTCCGGCACTGGCAGCATTGCCCCCTGAAGTAGTAGAGGGCAATGCCTTACCACAATTGTTACAATAGCGCACCCCTGGACGGTTATCAGCTCCACAATTAGGACATTCCATCTTTCAGCCTGCCTTCCCTGCTGCAACGGCTTGCATTCATGCCTCTCGTCGCCTCTCGATCTACCTGATATTTCTTGTAGCAGATTATACGCCGTTTCTTCTCTCTGGTCGAGATGTATCCCTACCAAAATTATACGAATACAGACGCGGGAAGTTCAATTCGTAGAAATGACGCCAGAGGATATGGTAGGCTAAGGTGACCCCACGGTCACCTTAGCCTACCATATCCTCTGGCGTTAATTACTGGCATATGTCAGAGATGCTGGCAGCGAAGGGAGATGATGCCAGGCGCAAAATGGTTCGCTTTTTGCAGGTATTCCTGCTCATTGCCTTCGATCATCAGCTTATGCATCACCACCACATCACCATCAGGGAGAGGCTCGGCGGGTTGCAGGCAGAGTTCCATGATAGCGCAGCCGCGCTCATAGACCTTCACCAGGCCGCCAGATCCTGGAATGCGATAGGTCCGATTATCGATTGAGGGACTGGATATTTCCAGGTAGCCAAACTTGATCAGTTGCTGGTACTGGTTCTCGGTCAGCATCTCACGCAGCAGGGCCTTAGCCCGGCTCTCTGCCGATAAATGTTCACTTACCGATTCGCGGAAGCGGCTCATGCCGCCTTCGGGAGACTGCGAAAGGTAGTAGATCGCCAGCAACAGAAATAGCAGCCAGATACCCAGAAACAGGCTAAGGGTTTCTAACATAGCCGTGTCTTATGCCTCCCTCGTCGTCAACCTCCTACGACCCGTGGTACAACGACGATTTGCTCGGCAGTACGATCAAACTGTTCAATACGCTCTACAGGTTTACCAGGTTCTACTTTGAAAGCGGTCGCACCGCGCATGCGTTCCTCGTTGAAGATTCGCTCGGCCTCTCGGATAGCCGCCAGGGCCTCGGGGTCGTTCGTCTCTACTTTGTTCAGATCCCAAGAGAGCCGGTCGTCGCCGCGACGGGACATGACCCGTAGCATTCCCAAAGTGTGTCTCCTTCTCTGTATAAGCTCACACCGAGCTACATCCTATGCCTCATGCATTCCACCCTCCCTGGCGGAATATCTCAAGATAAAATGAGCATAGCACGCTTTACCAACCTGAGTCAAGGGTATTGGATTTGTATATTTACATGTCACCCATGGAAGATAGCTACGACAACAAACAGGGCAGAGTAAAAGCGAATACACTGCCCTCACCCGGTGTGCTCTCAACGGAGATCTGGCCGCCGTGCAATTCGACGATCATCTTAACGATGGCCAGGCCCAGGCCCTGGCCGCTGGTGCGACCGGCGTTGGGCTGGGTGACCTGGTAGAAACGCTCGAAGATGTGTTCGTGATACTCGGAGGGAATGCCGCAGCCGGTATCATGGACCGTGACCAGCGCCATCTTCTCGTTCGCGTCCTGCAAGTCAAGCGCTGGGTCAGCATCGCTTACTCTGATGAACGTGCTGGCAGAAATCTCTACGCTGCCGCCGGGGAGCGTAAAGCGCAAGGCATTGCTGAGGAGGTTGCGCAACACCTGTTGGAGGCGCACAACATCGGCATAGATAGGCGGGAAATCGGCCGGGATAGTCACGGAGATGCGCACATTATTATCGACCGCCATCAGTTCAAGCTCCTCAACGGCGTTGGCCACGACCTCGCGCAGGCTGGTGATATCGCGGCTCAGGCGCAGGCGTCCGGAGTCGGCACGCGAGATGAAGAGCAGGTCTTCGACCAGCGCGTAGAGATTCTCGCTGCTGGCGCGCGCGCGCTGCACGAACTCGCGCTGCTGTGCATTGAGTTCGCCGGCGATACCCGCCAGGGCCAGATCGAGGTAACCATTAATGGCATTAAGCGGCGAGCGCAGCTCGTGGGTAATCATGGAGAGGAAATTTGCCTTGATACGCGTCGCGTCGCGAATGGCGGTTACATCGCGGGCGATCACCAGGGAGAAGGGTTTGCTGACAGTGATGACCGGGGTCACGCTGATACCGATGGAGCGTGGGACGCCGTTGACATTGAGATCAATCTCGATATGAGGCAGCATCTGCTGCTGCTGAAGTGCGGCGCTCACCTGCTCAAGACTGACACGCGTCTCGACCGTAAGTTCCTCATCGGCATCGAAGAGTTCTATATACTCCATACCCACCATCTGCTGCGGGTCCAGGCCGAAAATCTGTCCAAAGGCCGGGTTCACCTCGACAAAAGAGCCTGTGGCACTCATAATCGCGATGCCATCCGAGCTTGCCTGCAAGACGGCGCGCAACTGCTCCTGGTCGCTGCGTACCTTCTGAAAGAGTTCCATATTTTCCAGGGCCGCCGCCGCCATGTTGCTGAGGTTTCTGACCAGGCGCAGTTCCTCGCTTGTAAAGGACTCGCGCCGTTGCAGAACGATGACCCCATAGAGCACATTTTTTGAAACCAGCGGGGTGGTGATCTCTGCACCATCCGTCTCATCGCGCGCAGCCTTGACCATTGGATGGCGATGCACGCCGGCCCAGGCAGTTGCCGAGGTCTCATCATACAGGCTGATGCACTCGCGCTGCACATCGGCGTTTGTCAGCACCTGATAGTTGCCCTCCTGGTTCTGCTGGGTGGGTTGTGACAGTTGTGACGGCTGCATCGATGGTATTGGTTGCGGCGGCTGGATTGATTGTGTCGGTTGTGATGGTTGAGCAGTGTTCTCCAATAATTCCGCAACAGAGCAAAGCTGCTGGTCCTCTACATCATAACTATAGATAGTGGCGCGCTGGCAGGGGACCAGGCGATAAGCATCTATCAGGATTGTGCGATAGAGCGCCTCAGACTCCAGGCGCGTGGTCAGATCCTGTGAGAGGCTGAGCAACATCTCAAGCTGGCTGGTCTGGCGCTGGGCAAGTTCGGCATGGCGGGCATTCATGATCGCCAGCACGGCCTGTTCAGCGAAAATCGTCAGCATCTGCAATTTGTCCTCGTCAAGGACCTCAACATCGGAACTGCTGGCGGTAAGAGTGCCGATAAAGTTACCGCTATCAATTAAAGGCACGCATATGATCGAGCCTACCGGGCTGCGGCCCAGGCGTTTGAAGCGGGCATCAAGGCGGGCATCTTTGATAATCAAGGGCTGGCGGTTCTCGGCGACCCAGCCGGCCACGCCTTCGTTCAGTTGGAAGCGTGTCTGCCGCGTGCGGTGTCCGTTCTTCTGAATGGCGGCCCGCGTGACGAGCGCGCCATTCTGCATATCGGTGAGGGCAATGGAGCAACTATTGACATCGAGCAAGGCGCCCGCGTTCTGGACAATTTTCTGGAGTACTCCGGTCAATTCTTGCGATTCACCCTCGGCCGGGACTGCACCATTTATAGACTGTTTGTTATGCAAAGAAGGCATATGTGTCATATTCGTAGCCATTGACTTCCTTCTGCTCATGCGCTTATCCTGATACATCTTTACGATGGGAATTGATCATTGTCCCGTGAGGGTTGCCCTGACAGAACATATTCCTATTTCATAATAATCGGCATATGGGGCAAAAGTTTAAGGTCGAGAATGTGCCCTACGAACCATTATAGCAGAGGGAGTGTGAACAGTATACGTGCGCCGGCGCCGGGGACGTTTTCGGCGCGAATCTGGCCGCCGTGGGCGGCGATGATCGCGCGCACAATCGCCAGGCCCAGGCCGCTACCGCCAGTATCGGCCTGGCGAGCAGTGTCAGCACGATAGAAGCGATCAAACACACGGGGCAGGGCGGCGGTGGCGATGCCTTTGCCGGTATCGGTCACGGCGATGACGAGCACATTGCCATAGGGCGCGGCATCAACCGTGACGGCGCCGCCGGCAGGAGTATGGCGCAGGGCATTATCGCAGAGATTTGAGAAGACGCGTGACAGCATATCGGGGTCGGCCTGGATCAGCGGGAGATCATAAGGCACGCGGTTGCAAGGCTCTACATCGGCGCGTTCGAACTCAGGGGTAAGCACGGCCAGCACCTCATCGACAAGCACGGGCAGGCGCAGGGGTACACGCTGTGGATGCAGCGCTCCGGCCTCCATCTTCGACATCATATGCAGGTCTCTGACCAGGCGGCGCAGGCGCAGGGTCTCACGCACAATTATGTGACCCGTCGCCTCGTAATCCTCGCGGCTGCTGTTCACGCCGTCCACCAACGACTCCCCCAGACCGGCGATGGCGGTCAGTGGCGTCGCCAGGTCGTGTGTGATATTCATCAGCAGTTCGCGTCGCCAGATCTCCTGCCGGTGCAGCTCATCCACGTCTTGTTCAAGTCGGGACGCCATCTCATTAAACGCGCCGGCAAGCTCGCCCAGTTCGCCCTGTGCCCCGGTATTGACGCGCTCAGCGTAATTGCCAGCGGCCACGCCACGCGCCGCCTTGGTCAACTTCGCCAGCGGGCGCGTGATAGTGCTCGCGAACAGGATCGCGGCCAGCACAGCGGCCAGGGCCACAAACAGAGAGGTAACCAGGACCGAGCGGATCACCGTCGCCGCGAAGGGAGGCACCGTATTCTCAACGGCCGAGCGCAGCGTCATGAACAGGACGCCAACAGCCGGTGAGCCACTCTGGCCGCCGGCGAAGATCGGCTCTACCACAAAGGGGCGCGGGGTGGCCAGCGTGCCGCCCGCGCCAATTTGACCGGCGGTCGGATTGCCCTGCTGCCCCTGTACCACCGCGTCGCGCACCCCGCTGTAGTCCACCTGACGTATGCCGGGGTCGGTGGCCGCGAGGGCTGTCGTCACGAAGGGCGCACCGGGTCCTACGCCGATATTTGGATAGACAAAATGGCCGTGATGATTGAGAACGATGACCAGGTAATCTTCGCCTTGCAGGTGTCTCACAAACGGGTTGAGCGTGGTGGCCGCGGCCAGTGGGAGCCGAGCGCCATCCTGTTCATAGGTAGCTCCAATACGTTGCGCATTGTTGATGGCGAGGGTGGTGAGATTGGCGCGCTGATCGGCATTATAGTAATAGAGCACCGAGACGATGACGATCACCGCCAGCAGCAGGGTTGCCAGTAGCGCCAGGAGCATCGAGCCTAGAGCCAGTTTCCAGCGTATGCTTTGCCACCAATGTATGCGCATAGTTGTGTATCCTATTTTTGCCGGCCGCCAATATCGAATTTATAGCCGACGCGCCAGACGGTTTTGATATAGCGGCGGTCGGGGTGTATTTCTATTTTGCGGCGCAGGGCGCTGATATGCACGTCGATGATATGGCCATCACCGAGGTAGTCGTAGCCCCAGACCTTGTTCATCAGGATTTCGCGCGTGAACACGCGATCGGGTGCGCGCGCGACCAGCGCCAGCAGGTCGAACTCGGTTGGCGTCAGGGCCACCTCGACGCCATCCACCTCGACGCGGCGCGCGGGCAGGTCAATGGTGAGGCCAGGGAAGCGCAGCACCTCGTTAGCCTTCTGCGCCTGGGCGCCCGCTGCCTCCTGATTCTGGCCGGAACCGCGATTCTCGATGCGCCTCAAGATCGCGCGCACCCTGCTCACAAGTTCGCGTGGGCTGAAGGGCTTCACCAGGTAGTCGTCGGCGCCGAGGTCCAGGCCGCGAATGCGATCCTCCTCATCGCCGCGCGCCGTCAGCATCAGGATGGGGGTCGCGGACCACAGACGAATGCGGCGGCAGACCTCGAAGCCGTCCAGGCCTGGCAGCATGATATCGAGGATCACCAGGTCGGGCTGCTCGCGTGCATGCAGCGCCAGCCCATCGGCCGCGTCGTGCGCAGCCACCACGGTAAAGCCCGCATCCTTCAAATACAGATTGAGCAGGTGAACGATGCCTTCTTCATCCTCGATGACAAGAATTTTCTGTGTCATAGCCATTCCTTCAGGACGCAGGCGTGCCGGGCGCAGGCCTTATTGGCGGGCAAGGGGAGCCGAAGCGGCGCCCCTACACGAAATCAGCGTGGCACGCCGCGTTGCCGCATCGTTGTTAATAGTACCATAAGGGATAGCTGGAAAAAATAGACTTTGAGGGCTGGAAGGGGTATTTTTGAAATCTTGAGTAAAACTTGAGCTTTGCCTTAAGAATTCTTCACACTTAGGGCTTATGCTATGTATGTCGCACAAAGCGGCGAGGGTCTCCGAATCGAACCTGGGGGACAGTTCTCAACGATTGTTCTCGGACCTGGCGGCACCGCTGGTCACCCCCACGAGGAACATTTATTGTGGATTGTTCCCCAGGACGCGGGGCATCCATACATGAAAGAGATTTCAGAGAATCTACGTTCGGTACATAAGAAGGAGTTGACGATAATACTATGAAAAAGATTTTGATCATCGGAGGTGCGGCCGCCGCACTGCTACTGAGCATCGTCTTTGGCGCTTTCTTCGCCGGTCCATTGTTGGCGATGGCGAGTAGCAACCAGGCTCAGACGACAGCAGCCGGGACCCCGACAACTAATACCT
>JALYVR010000832.1 GCA_030853145.1 Chloroflexota bacterium
GGGTGGGTGTGCGACGCGGGCGAGGCAAGCCGTCGCCCCTACGGATACATCCGGCAAGCACTCTTTTCGGCTTCCGTTCACGCCTATGTGGCTGGCCTCGCCGTCCTGGTGGTGACAGGGACGGCGAGGCCAGCCACGCGCTACGGGACCCAGGCCAGGTCCGGCCTGTTGTTACAACTCTGCTCGCTGCTACGTCTCACATATAAGATAATAGGCTCATCCAGCGGTCCCAATTTAACGTGTGGAGGAACACCGCGTATGCCGTCGCTCAACTGGATCGACCTGCTCTTCCTGGTCACGATCCTTTTTCTTGTGTTTAATGGTTTTCGTAACGGGGCTGTCACCAGCCTCCTGAATCTGCTCAGTATTCCGCTTGGCTTCGCGGTAGCCTATGTGTTTGGACCGCAATTCACCATGGCGCTCGCCTCGAACAACTTGAATATCGCGCCGTTCCTCGCCTATATTATCCTGTTCTTTGCTACGGTCATCGTCGTCCATATCGTGGCGACTGTGATACGCGGCTTCGTTTCTAAGATCCCAGGGGTTGGTTTCGGCGATCAACTATTGGGCGCCTTTCTTGGTTTCATCGAAGCCTGGCTGCTGTGGGTCGTGTTGCTTATCGTTGTCCACAATGTACTGACGAGTGCTCAGAATGTACCCGGCATCAACGCAACGCAGTTTGTACAGTTGCAGCAGGCTTACAATCAGACGATCAGCGATAGCCTGTTCGCGCGTGTGAACAGCTTCATTGTCCCTCACCTGCCAGGACACTAAATCGTCGTCTGAACCAGGGCTTTTCAATGACCCTGCCTCTGAAATACCAGGGCTTGCGTTCTTTATGACGGGCGCATACAATAGCTGTATGTATACGGTGGGTATGCATTCTGTTGGCGGTACCGGCGATAAGGGAGGCAACTACGACAAAACACGATCATCTTAACGAAAATCACGCCCGCGATGGGCGAGAGCGCGCCTACCTGGTCGCGGTCGACAGCCATCATCACGATAGTCTGTGGAGCGCCGAGGACTCGCTTAATGAGCTGGAGTCCCTGGCGAGTACCGCCGGCGCCGAGGTTCTGGGGAGGTTGGTGCAGCGACTGCGGCATCCCGACATGTCGACATATCTGGGCAAAGGGCGCGTGCAGGAACTAAGCGACCTGGCGAAAGAACAGGATATCGACCTGGTGATCTTCGACGACGAACTCTCGCCTTCGCAGCAGCGCAACCTGGAGAAGGTCCTGGATGTGCGCGTGATCGATCGCACCGCCCTCATTCTCGACATTTTCGCCCAGCACGCGCGTACCCGCGAGGGCCGCTTGCAGGTTGAACTGGCGCAGCTAGAGTATCGCCTGCCGCGTTTGAGCGGGCGCGGTATCGAGTTCTCGCAACAGGCCGGTGGCTCGCGAGGCGGGGCCGGCGTCGGTGGGGCCATCGGCGTGCGCGGTCCCGGCGAAACAAAGTTGGAGGTGGATCGCCGCCGTATCCGCAATCGCCTGGCGGCCCTGCGCGAGGAGATTGAGGAGGTGCGCGATCAGCGCCTGCTGCATCGCCAGCAGCGCTCGGCGCAGACCATGCCTGTGGTGGCTGTCGTCGGCTACACTAACGCGGGCAAGTCTACCCTGTTCAACGTCCTGACGCAGGCGGAGGTACATGCTGAGAACAAGCTCTTCGCCACCCTTGATCCCACCACACGTCGCGTCATACTGCCCGGTAACCAGGAGGCCCTGCTGACCGACACCGTGGGCTTCATTCAGAAGCTGCCCACCAAACTCATCGCGGCCTTCCGCGCCACCCTTGAGGAGGTCGTCAATGCCGATCTGTTACTGGAAGTGGTGGATATCAGCCATGAGAATGCCATCGAGCAGAGCGAGACGGTAAACGAGATTCTGGGCGACCTGGGCGCTGGCGGGAAGTCGCGTGTCACGGCGCTCAACAAGCTCGACCTTGTGGCAGATCCAGAGGCGCTCGATCCTACACTATACCCCAACGCGGTGTCGGTCTCTGCCCTGAAACATACTGGCCTGGATGCTCTCCGTGAAAAGATTGGCCAGGTGCTGGCCGAGAGCATGGAGACGCTACAGGTGCTGCTCCCATACAACAAAGGCGACCTCGTGGAACTCTTCCACCGCCGCGGCTACGTGGAGCAGGAAGAGCACCAGCCCGACGGCACGCTGCTCATCGGCCGCATTCCCCGCGCCCTGCAAGGCTATTACGCGCCCTACCTACAGGTACCCAGCCGCACCTCATAATATCCTGTAGGGCGGGGCTGGTCG
>JALYVR010000833.1 GCA_030853145.1 Chloroflexota bacterium
GAGGACTGAATCCACGCGTGGCGCGCTACCTGAAATTGTTTGCGCGCAGGGCACAACCTTCGTCTTGAACGACCCCTTGCCAGCGTGAAGTAACGGACAACCGAGTTGACGCGCTCGTTTCAGAAGCATGAAAACTATACAGATGATGCATCTCGCCTCTCCACAAATTTTAGCATTACCATAGGTCCATTGAACAGCGTATAGAACGCGCTCTTTGCATCACAAAAAATAGTTATGTGCCCTGCGGGTTGCTCTAAGCGTATCTAAAAGGCATTCCACTTTCAGCAACGCTATGGTATTATTACTGCCAACAAAGCGTCTCTACTCCCTCAGAGCAAAAAACTTTCTATACGGGGCATTATGCGAAAAAGAACGCCTGAACCGCTCAATCCAGCGCTCGTGATCGATGCCTACGCCCAGGGCATCTTCCCCATGGCCGACTCCCTGGGGCGCATTCGCTGGTACGCGCCGGACCCTCGCGCCATCCTGGAGCACGCGAATCTGCACGTTTCACGCTCATTGCGCTCAACTATACGCAAAGGTATTTACGAGATACGCATGGATACTGCCTTCGAACGCGTGATGCAGAGTTGCGCGGCGCGAGCGGAGACCTGGATCAATGAGGAGTTTATCAAGACCTATACTTACCTGCACCTGGCTGGCGTGACGCACAGCTTTGAAGCCTGGCAGGATGATCGTCTGGTGGGCGGACTCTACGGCGTGGCCCTCGGCGGCGCGTTTATGGGCGAGAGCATGTTCTCATATGCCACCGATGCCTCTAAAGTCTGCCTCGTCGCGCTGGTGGAGCATCTGAAGGCGCGCGGCTACGTGCTGCACGATACGCAGTTCACCACTCCCCACCTGACAACATTGGGGGTGACGGAGATACCGCGACGGATATATGAAAAGCGTCTGAAAGAGGCGCTACACATAAGGTGCGCGTGGAGCTAGAGGATGGCACGAAAAAAAGCTACCTTGACGCCTCTTCACCCTCTTCCTCTTCTTCGTATTCCTCGTCCTCATCATCCTCATACATCTCCTCCTGGCGACGTTGATCGGCGGCGCGAGTGCGGTCCTCGACCTGGCCCAGCCAGCGGAAGAACAGCGGTGACATCACTCCCAGATCGACCAGGCCAGGGATCAGCAGGAGCGCGCCCGCAACGGTCTGATCGGCAAAGGCCGTAAGATTCAATTGAGGCGGAATGTTGTAGAGTCTGTAGATCGCGACTCCACTAAAGACCAGCACAAAGGCGAAGATGTCCACTGGCTGCCCGTCGAATAAGGCGTACAACATCTGTATTGGGTACGTCATGCGATTCATCTCTTCGCGCAGGGAACCGATCAGCGGCCACCAGTTGAGCAGAGAGGCGAGAAAGATGGTGAGCAACTGCACCTGATAGAGAGTCGGGTTGCGCTGGGCTAGCTCGAAGACCTTCGGCACATGCCAGAACAGAAACGTACCATTAAAGATGAGCGTGGCGAGCAGTGGCATGGTGAGCAGGCGTACAATCGTACGTAGTAGCGGAAGCTCGATCAGGGGCCGCAGCAGCGCCGCTGGTGAGGCAAAAAGGATCAAGGGCGCGCAGGCCGTCGTCAGGACGATCGCCTGCAGCATATGGACCGAGAAGAGCTGCGTGCGCCCTATCGTGTCGATGGGGGTTAACAGCATCAAGGCAGCAAGCAAGATAGCCAGGAAAAAGGCTGCGCTATGCCTGACTTTGATCGATGTATCCTCTGGAGAGCGCAGGCGCGCCCGCCATAAGCCTAGAGCGTAAAGAAGGCTCATCACCAGCAATAGAATAATCGTGCCCGGATGCCAGGACCACGTTAGTACCAGACCGGCGACCATAATAAAACTTCCCTTCAGGGTGTGAGGACGACGTGGAGCTCCCAGTGCGAGCGCGGGCGGCAAATTATTGTCCGTCAGGGAAACGTCGCGCTATCCTTCACGCGGAATCGTTGACATGTTTATTATGGACATATTATAGGCCCAAAACTGGTGTTTGTCACCCTATGCACTTGTTTTTTCCGAAGCATGCGTTCCTCGGCACCTCATGTTTAAAGAAAAAGTCAGCGCGGTAACAGTATTCGCAATGGAACAGAAAAGTGGTTTAAGGGAAAATGCTATAATAGCTTACACATATCTGTTACGCCTGACTTTGAAAGGGTGGCATGCCAATGCGTATCGTTATCGCTCCACAATCGCTCAAGGGCAGCCTGACCGCTGCTGAGGCCGGGCGCGCCATTGCTCAGGGTGCGCGGGCGGTGTATCC
>JALYVR010000153.1 GCA_030853145.1 Chloroflexota bacterium
CAATTGGGACGCATTTTGCGTCAGGAGATCGCTAACGCGCGGCTCCTTGTCCTGCCAGGGGCCGGGCATGTCGTGATGTTCGATCGTGCGCAGGAAGTGAACCGCGCGCTACTGGAGTTCCTGGCCGGCAAACCGGTGGGAGAGTGACTATTCTATGCGGAAGCGCCGGGGTTCGGCGGGGTCAAAGGCCACAATCACCGTATCGCCTATATGCCATGGTGGAGGATAGGCCCAGGGACCACTGCGGAATAGATAGACTCGCTGTATCTGCACATCGGTCCAGGTAGCGGTAATATACCAATGCTGCTGCCTATCCACGCCTATTTCGCGTTCAATTTTCTCGATGGCGGCGGCAACGCGGCGCTCTTTCCAGCGGGCTTTGCGATGGTTGGCCCGTATGATGAGCAGTATCTGGAGGATAACACCGAGAATAGTCATAAGCGTGAATGCGCCCAGAAGCAACCAAACTCCGTTCACATCGCCACATCCTTGCTCTGTTACTTTTTAATGAAATACCCCCTACGTGAGTCTTTTTCCTCCCTCTTGTATAAACGATTGGTTTCTCTAGAAGATAACATAATGGGCTGCGAGTAACTTTTGCAAAGCTCTGTACCAGCCGTCCCTTTCCAGGCTGGCAGGGACCTCATCAAGAGCTTATTCTATGCGGAATCGTCGGGGGTTACTGGGGTCAAAAGCCACAATTACGGTCTCACCAACCTGCCATGGCGGCACACGTGTCAGGGGGCCGCTCTGAAAAGTATAGGTCTGATCTGTCTGAATGTCGGACCAGGTAGCCGTAATATACCAATAGTTCTTGTGGTCCTTGCCCATATTTTTAGCCTCCCGGAGAGAGACTATCGTGGCGGGAACGCGCCGTTCGTGTTCGCGTGGTTTTGGTTTTGGCCGATTGGCCCGGATAACGACCAGGATTTCCAGCAATATGCCCGCAATCGCCATAAATATCAAGACACCTGGAAACAGCCAGGGGTTCATAGAGAGCCTTCCTTGTCCGCTAGTGTGAAAAGAAGCGTTCGCGAGTTCCTTGCCCCTCTGCTTGTTTCAACGGTTGATTTCGCTAAAAGTTAACACCACTGGTCTATCTGGTCCTCCCTCAAAAGTAGCAGACATAATCCCTCTCGTTTGTGATCTCGGAGCGACCATTTTCGGTTACACTCTAATCACAGAGAAAGCCATGCTGGTTATGGTGACCAGGCCGACAAGGAACATTGGCTCATAGTTGCAGTTTACAACAGGCATGAAAGAAAAGGAGTTCATAGTGGAAGACACGACATCTGGCACTACGGCCCCATGTATCATCGGCACAAGCGGGCTGACCAAAGCCTTCGGCTCCCTGATTGCGGTCAATGACCTGCATCTGGAAGTGATGCGCGGGGATGTTTTTGGGTTTCTTGGTCCCAACGGCTCGGGCAAGACGACTACCATTCGTATGCTACTGGGGCTGATTCGGCCGACAGCGGGCAAGGCATACCTCTTTGGCATGGATAATGCCACGCACCTGCCGGCCATTCTGCCGCGTATGGGCGCCATTGTGGAGACACCGGTTTTTTATCCGTACCTCTCAGGCGTGGATAACCTGCGCTCGGTGGCGGCGGCCTCCGGTATGCTACAGGGCAAAGTGAGCGAGAGTCGCATCGACGAAGTGCTCGCCATCGTTGATCTACAGAGGCAGGCCAAGGACGCCTATCATAAGTACTCGCTGGGCATGAAGCAGCGCCTGGGCATCGGGGCCGCGTTGCTCACCGATCCCGAACTGGTGCTGCTGGATGAGCCGACCAATGGGCTTGACCCCGTGGGCGTCCACGAGATACGCCAGTTGATCCTGCTCCTGTCCAGCCTGGGCAAGACCATCTTCCTCTCCAGCCATATCCTCTACGAGGTGCAACAGGTATGTAACCGCGTGGCGATCCTGCAGAGAGGCACGCTTGTCAAGCAAGGGCGGGTCGGCGAACTGCTGAACCAGGGCCAGCAGGTGATAGTGCGCCTGAACACGCCTGAAGAGATGCAGCAGGCGCTGGCAATCCTCCAGCAAGCCAGAGAGCAGGATGCAACCTGGATCTCACAGGTGCGCCTGGAGACTGACAGGCAGAAGCAGTCGATCATGCGTGTAGACATGGCGGCAACGCGTTCGGCAGAGATCACCGCGCTACTGGCACGCAACAACCTCTTCATCGCGGAAATGTACCCGTACCAGGTGAGCCTGGAAGAGGTCTTCCTTGAGCTGACGGGCACGACGGCAACGGAGGCGCGTCCCGGCATGGCGGCGCTGGCCGGTGGCATACCCCAGGACCAGGCCCGCGCGGCGACTGAAATCGGCAATACGAGAAAGTGAGGCAGAGCATGACAACGACACCACAGGCTCTTCCGCAGCAGAGCATCGCACCCTTGCCCCGCACGTCTTCGGTGGTCATGGGGCGACAAGATTACCTGAGCACCGTCCTGCGCCTGGTCGGCATGGAACTCTACAAGATCCGGCGGCGCGCGATGTCGAAAGTGCTGGTAATTATTGGATTAGTGCTCACTATCGTGGTGATTGGTGGGATCGGGCTGGTCCTACTGATCGTTATAAACCAGCCGGCGAGCAGTTTCTCGCCGGTGCTCTGCTCGCAATCTCCCAGAAATGCGGATTGCGTTGTCCAGCCGCCTACACAGGCACAGTTGGAACAGTTAAAAGCCAGACAGGTAGAGAACATTTCACAGGCATTGCGCTTACCTATGTCACTGAGTATTATTGAAAATACTATCGTCCCGAGTCTGTTAACACTGTTGATCGTCATCCTGGTAGGTACGATTGTGGGCGGCGAATATGGTCAGGGAACTGTGCGCCTGCTGTTTACGCGAGGCCCCACACGCACGCAGTTTCTGCTCGGCAAGATAGGAGCGGCCATTGTCTGCATCGTGCTGAGCGTGCTAGTGGTCACACTTATTGGTGTGCTGCTGGGCTATGCGCTCAATCCCATCTCAGGCGTAGCACCGGACTTTCACTTCTTCAACGCGGGCTGGCTGGGCTATGCACTGCTCCTGCTGCTGGCGGCAATGTTTGGCTGGTTCGTCTATGCGATGGTGGCGCTCTTCTTCGGTGTGCTGGGCCGCTCAACGGCGGCTGGCATCGCTGGTGGCCTGGTCTGGCTCTTTATAGAACCGACGCTCGGATTGATCCTTGGCGCGGTTGCCAACTTTGTTCATGGCACGCTGGGGGATGTGTTGAAGGCCATTCCCGATTACCTTATTAGCAGCAATGTCAGCGCCCTTGTGCAGAACCAGCTAGCATATGTGCTTGGCGGCCAGCCCCCGAGCGGTGGCCTATCGGACCTGCACGCCTTGCTGGTGCTTGCCGGGTACCTGGTGGTGTTCATAGGCCTCTCGTGGCTGATCACAGTGCGGCGGGATGTCACGAACTAGTAGGGACGCAATTGATTGTGTCCACACAATTGATTACCCTGGATGCAGTCAATTGCGCGTCCAGGGCAATTGATGACATCGACTCATATGATGGATGGATACCATATGCGTGCAGAAGTTACGCTCATACTCGAATACGAGGCAAACCATGGTTAAAAATGTGTTTTGGAACTACGAAGAGGGGCGCTTGCGTGCTCTTTGGCGACAAGTCATGCAACTGCTCTTCTATTTCCTTCTCATTGGTGTCATGATATATATCATACCCTGGGGTTTGGCCTTCTTGCTGATCGCGCTGCACATCGTACTGCACCTGCTCTTCCACATCTCACTTCCGCCAACATCCCGGCTTCTTGAACTCCCAAGAAATTCTCTTATTGGTGCAAGCGCAGTTCTCCTCAGTGTTTGGATTACCGTTCGCCTCTTCAATCGAGAAGCACTTGCCCTCTTCGGTTTTCGTTTTAGCAAAGCGTGGTGGGCGGACTTCCTCTTTGGATGCCTGCTTGGCTTTGCGCTCAATGCTGGTGTCTTTCTTGTGGAGTGGCTTGTTGGATGGGTATCTATCAAACAACTTTTCTCAAATGGCGTGACTTCATTTCCCTTTGCCGTAGTGCTCTGTATGGGATTCGTCAATTTTCTCCTGGTTGCCCTCTTTGAGGAAACATTGGCGAGAGGATATCCTTTGCGCAACTTTGCCCAAGCATGCAACATTGCTGCTCTTGGACCTCAAAAAGCCATCCTTCTCTGCTGGCTGCTTACTTCATTCGTCTTCGGTTTCGGTCATTATGCAAATCCTCATGTGACCGTGTTGGAATTACTCAGTATTAGTATCGCAGGGCTGCTGATGGGTTTAGGCTACATATTCACAGGCAATCTTGGTCTCTCCATTGGTTTGCATATGGCGTGGGATTTTGCGCAAGGGAACGTCTTTGGATTTTCCGTCGCGGGTCAATCTCTCTCCAGCTCAGCCTCCGTCTTCTCCTTGCGACAAGCTGGACCTGAACTATGGACGGGTGGTAGGGTTGGACCAGATGGAGGGCTGCTGTCCATCTGTGCATTTTTGTTTGGCATGATGGCTCTTGTGTGCTATGTCCGCTGGCGGTACGGCAACATTGCGTTGCACACCTCTTTAGCACACTTTCACAGAAGGGAGGCGAGGAAAACGCAGGGAAGAACTGTCTTCGGCATCGTTCCAGATGAGGATGATGTGTCGGTGTCCAATTGATTGCCTGCATGATGGTGTTTGGGATATCATCTTATAACGGAGACAGGCAATCAATTGTCCCAGACGCAAGCAATTGCGTCCCTACGATGAAGGCGATTGCGTTGGAGTGTAGGGGCAGGCTATAGTTTCTGCGTAAACGGGCCAGGAAAGGAGCAGATACGCTCATGCAACGTTCGTTGAGATGGTGGTCAGGGCTACAGGCCCGCATGACATTTTCTTATGTATGGGTAACGGTGGCGTCTGTGCTTTTCCTGGAACTCCTGGTGTTTGCTGCCCTGGCTTACAGCAGTGCGTCGCAATTTGATTCTACGAAGCTTCCACAAAAGGTGAAATACACGGCGCACCTTTACGCGCAAGAAGTTTCCTCTCTCTCAGAGCAGGTGCAGCTCGGCCCTCACTTCCCATTTATACCGGCATATTCCTATGCAGACTTATACAGCCAGGATACGTCAAATGCCCCACATATGTACTATAATTATAATGAAGTTTCCGGTAGTGACTCTAACGCTTTTGCTCTGATAATCACGCCGGATATGCGCATTGCTGCCAGTTCTTATCCCCAGCACTATACCGGCGGAGAATCTGTAGTCCGGCTACTGCCAGATCAGGCCAGCGCGATTGCGCGTGCGCTGACAGGGACATCTGGCAGCGGGAGCACAATGGGTGGACAGTTAGTGTATGCCGTAGAGACTGTCTGGAATAAGCGGCATGTACCGATTGGAGCGGTGTATATTCAAGCGCTTCAATCAGGATCTTCCCCATGGCTAGCCGAGTTAGCGGGCGCAGTGGCTCTCGTGGGTAGCGGCATTATCCTGCTGGTGGTGACCGTCCCTATAGGGGGGCTTTTTGGCATCATCACCACACGTGGGCTGGTGAGCCGCCTGCGCAATCTGGTGAGCGCCACTACGCTCTTTGCGAACGGGAACTACGCGCAGCGGGTGCGAGTGACGCGTAGGGACGAGGTAGGTCAGTTGGAGGAGCAATTCAACCGCATGGCGGAGCAGCTTGTGACGAGCATCTCCAAGCGCCAGGAGCTGGCCGAGCAGAACGCACGCCTGGCCGAGCGCTCGCGTATCTCGCGCGAACTCCACGACGCCATCTCGCAGGATCTCTTCTCGCTCAGCATGTTGGCAGGCGGGCTGCAAAGTGCGTTGCCATCGGACTCGGCTCTGCAACCGCGTGCCGCCCTGCTGGAGCAGACCACCACCACGATGATTCGCGAGATGCGCGCCCTGCTGCTCGAACTGCGCCCAAGCCAGCTTGAGCACCTGAGCCTCCAGCAGGCGCTTGAAGATATCGCTCTGGCCTATAGCCAGCGACTCGGCATTACGGTGACGACCGCTATTAGCGAGGTCCCTCTGAGCGCGAAGGCAGAGCACGCGTTGCTGCGCATCACCCAGGAGGCTCTCACCAACGCGATTCGCCACGGGAATGCCAGCAGTATCAGTCTTTCCCTGGCCCCTCAAGAAAATGTCATAGTGTTACGCGTGACCGACAACGGCAAAGGTTGCGACCCACGCGAGAGCGAGACGCAGCATGGCCTGGGCCTACGCCTGATAGAGGAGCGCGTCCAGGAGTTGCAAGGGACCTTCGAACTCGAATCGGCGCCAGACCAGGGCACAAGTGTATCCATCTATCTACCACGGGAGCAAATATCTAATGCGCGTATTGATTGTTGATGACCATACAGTGGTCAGACAGGGTCTGCGTTTTCTCTTAGAGCAGCAGCCGGATATCACCGTCGTCGGCGAAAGTGGGGATGGCGAGCAGGCTGTGGCCCTGGTGAGCGAGCTGCTGCCCGATGTTGTGCTGCTCGACCTGCTGATGCCCAGGATGGACGGAGTGGCGGCGGTGCGCGAGATCAAGCGCATCACGCCTATCACGAAGATTATCATTTTAACCTCGTACTACGAGGACGACCAGATCTTCAGCGTCATTAAGGCCGGCGCGCTCTCCTATCTGCTCAAGGATACCAGCTCGCAAGACCTGGTGGCGGCCGTGCGCGCGGCGGGCCGTGGGGAGAGCGTGCTGCACCCGATGGTAGCCGCGCGCGTCCTGCGTGAGATGCAGTGCCAATCCCCGCTGGACGAACTGACGCCGCGCGAACTGGATGTCCTGACGCTGATCGCGCGCGGTCGCTCGAACCACGAGATCGCCCTGGCGCTCTCAATTGGGGAGCAGACCGTCAAGACGCATGTCTCCAATATTCTCTCGAAACTCCACCTGGCGGATCGCACGCAGGCGGCGATCTATGCCTTGCAGAAACGCCTGGTGCCTCTGAAAGATGCCCTCGATAACGCGTAGATGTTAGTGCAAAATCATGAATGATGCGTGAATGATGGCGAGCAGGTGACTGGTTATCAGCCAGCCGGCGCCCAGGCTCACTGCCAGCCCGATATAGATGACCGCGATCAGTATGCGCCGGGAGAGTGGTAGAGGATCACCCTGGAAGACAGCAGGCTTGAAGAAGCTGTAGATGGTCAATCCAACGCCTGAGGCTATCATGAGGAGCGTGATGAGGTCGAGGATTATCGCCATTGGCGACGAGAGATTGGTGAAGGTCTTGAGGATGAACAGGCTGCTGAGGCTGAGCAGGATACCGGGAAGCCAGAGCCAGCGCGAGATCACCGCGACGACGCGCCCGCCATCAAGGGGATTGAGGGGCAAGAGATTGGCCAGGTTGAAGATGAAGCCCACGAGAGCGAGCGTGAGCCAGAACGGTCCCTGGCCAAAAACGAAGCAGAGCGACGGATGAAGCGCATCGAGGCCGCGAAAGACAGACCGCCCGCAGTCCTGGAAGCTGCTGTACCAGGCCATAGCGTAGCAGAAGAGCGCGCCAAGGCCGCCCAGGAAAGGTCCGGCCAGCGCAATGAGCGCGATATCCTCACCTTTGCGCACACGTCCCATCGTGACAAACGCGCCCAGCAGCGGCACGAAGAAAGGGCCTTTGGCCGGGATATGTCGTAAGCGCAGAGCGAGCAGGTGTCCCAACTCATGCACAAAAATGAGCAGGAGCAGCCCTATCGCCATCTTCCATGAGCGCAGCACCAGGACCAGCGCGACAAGGCTCACGAACGCCGAAGCCCAGGGTAGCAAGCGTAAGCTATAGACGCGCCACCTGGCAATCTGCTGCTGCCCAACCGGTGCTTCTGGCGCTGCAGGGGTGGCAAGCGTCGGCAATGCCGGGGTATTGAGCGCGACTGAGGGCGCGGGTTCGGGTGTATTCTGTGACACCTGGTTCTCTCTGCTTCTAGCGCTTGGTTATACCTACGAGCGATTCAGTGCCGGGAACACCTCGTTGACCAGCAATTCGAGCGTGGTAGACTTCGGGAAGCCGATGGCGCTGATCATAAAGTAATCGACGCCCAGGTCGGTAAAGGCGCGCATCTGTTCAATGACCTGCTCGGGAGTACCCAGAAAGCCGGACCATGGCTGGGTGATTTTCTTCTTGAACTCATCCACCTCGGCCTGCGTGGAAGCACAAAAGCAGCCGCCGAACCAGGTGCGGCGGAGCGTGGCGGGGTCGCGCCCGACCTCGGCGCAGGCTTTTTCGCATTCTGGTACCTGCTCGCGATATGTATCAATCGCTGTCCAGGAGACGTTCCACCATTCGGCGTGGCGCGCGACCAGGCGCAGCATGCGCGGCTTCGCCCCACCGATCATGATCGTTGGCAGTGGGTCGGGCTTCGGCTCGCACCAGGCGTTCTCGACGTGGTAATGCTTGCCCTGCACGGTTGCGCGCTCGTCACGCCAGAGCGCCTTGATGATCTGGAGCGTCTCATCGAGTTCTTCCACGCGGGTCCCGGCTGAAGGGAAATCGTAGCCATACGCCGTATACTCGTCCTCTTTCCAGCCGGCGCCAATACCTAAAATGAAGCGGCCGCCGCTCAAAAACTGGAGCGTCGCGGCCATCTTAGCCAGCAGGGCAGGATTGCGGAACGATTGACAGAGGACGGCGTGCCCATACATGAATTGCGGATAGAGCGCGGCCAGATACGTAATAGCTGTCCAGCCCTCCAGCAGAACATTATCGTCGTACTGGACATGATCGACAAACCAGATTGAGTCGGCATGCCCCTGCACCAGTTCAACGCCTTGCCGCAAGTTCGCGAGGTAGGTGGCACTCTGGTTCCCGCTTTTGGGGCCGGGGGGTAGCGCCCAGCCAAATTGAATACGATTCATAGATATCCCTTCGGCTAGTAATGGCAATCCTGGATTGTGCAGGATATTGTCCTATTGTAGCACATGCGCAAGGACACGGAAGGATATCCCGTAGCGCGTGGCTTGCCTCGCCGTCCTGGTGG
>JALYVR010000154.1 GCA_030853145.1 Chloroflexota bacterium
ATGCTATTCTCTCTGAGAGAATCGGTTGCTTGTACCGCTGTTGTGCTTAAGAGAACGAAGAGCTTTCTATAACCCGCTATCAGAGAGGTAGATTACATGCATGGGTTGATTTTTGTGACCTGGGAAAAGTATCTGTCTGAGCGTTTTGGGGAGGCAGTGTTCAGTAAGTATCGAGCCGCTCAGGGCAGGCAGGCAGCGACGCAGGCGCCTTTATTAGCCAGCCAGATCTATGATGATGCCACATTGGTGGCTGGCGTGGGCGTTGCCTCTCAACTAACGGGCCTGCCTGCCGAGGTGCTCTTGCGCGAATATGGTCAGTATTTTCAGATGAACGGCTTGACCAGCCATTTTTGTTCCTACGTCGTGAATCAATTTCAGAGTGGACGCGATCTCTTGTTAGCCATGAGCGCGGTTCACTCCCAGTTGCACAATGTGCATAGCGGCGTAACACCTCCTCTTTTCAAATATGAGCTTCCGGCCAACAATCCACGCGGGCTGATCCTGATATATAACAGTCCTCGACAATTATGTCCGGTCTTAATGGGGGCGATCGAGGGCGCAGCGGACCGCTATGGAGAGCGAGCGCAGGTCGTTGAGCGGACATGTATGAAACGGGGTGATCCAGTCTGTCGCTTTGAGGTCACCTTTATGCCTCTCCAGAACCGTCAGGAACGTCTGCAGCAGACGCCGGAGCAGGCGGAACATCGCCAATTGCAAAACAGCACCGCCCGCCTCGTGCTATCTGTGCTGCCAAGGTATGGGAGCGGGGCTGAAGGCGTCACGCTGCAAGAACTCCAGATGTCGCTACGCCAACGCAATGTGCCCGCGCGCCAACTGCGCCTGGCCGTCCTGCTCGATGCCCTGCTGCACCTCTCCTATGCAGGCCTGGTGGCAAATAGCGCAAACCAACTGGGCGTCAACCACCAGGGCGATGACCTGGCGAGTCGCCGCTATTGGAGCGCTAGCGGCAATAATAGCGATAGAGGTGCGGGTGGACAGGACATAGGCTTACAGGGCGCAGGCCAGCGGCGCCCGTACACGAAATGAGGATGCCGGAGACAGCATGCCAGGTATGGGAAGACAGAATCGTCAGATGAAGGTATGTCGCGTTGGAGCAGGGCACGTGTAGCATTGACTCCAAAAAATTCGTTGAAGGCAATGGCATCATTCTTTGTAGGGACCTGATTTATCGCGTCCGTCGCAATTTATTGCGCGTATGATGTGTTTTATGCATCGTCTGATCCAACGGATTCGGGCAATAAATTGCGACGGACACGATAAATCGGGTCCCTACGTAGGTGGAGGTACCTTGCCAACGAATATGTTGGAGTCGATGGGCAAGCCGCCGCTTCTACGGGTACCGAATTGGTCATCCACTTGCAAATTGACGCTGCATTGGATATTATAATGAAAAGGGGCAAGATGAGTCTCAAGTGGAAAGGAGTGCGCCAGTGCCCAGCATCTTCATTCGGGGTGTGCTGTTCTTCTGCTCGTACTTTCCGCTGACACTTATCATCTGCGTCTTGCAGTACGATCAATGGCCCTGGTGGGTGATCGTGCTGCTTGGTGGCGTCCTGGGCTGTGGCAGCGTGGCGCTCACCGCGTTCTACTTCTGGTGGATGCGACGTAGGGCCTACGTGGAGCAGAAAAAGGTTACCAGCTTCAGTAAGCACGACTCGGAGGTTATGAGCTATATCGCCTCGTACCTTATCCCATTCGTGACCTTTCCGCTGGGTTATGTGAAGCAGATCCTGACGCTGGTCATCTTTGTTGGAGTTTTGCTCGTCATCTACGTTCACTCTAATATGATCTACATTAATCCAATGCTTAGCCTGTGCGGCTACCACCTCTACGAAATAGAGGTCGAGCATAGCGAGCGCACGCACTATTACATAGCGCGCAAGCCGCTTGAGCGCAATCGCGAAATACGCTTCGTCGTCCTGAGCGACGACATCTACCTGGAGAAATAAGGACCATGTCCCACCTACGGAGGCAGGAAGGAGGAATGCATGTCACTGGACCTCTCACAGCCGGCGGACCTTCTCAGGTATATCCTTACCCTCGATCTTAGCCTTTGTCATATCACGATCTGTATTGCTTCGGGCGATGCCGACGCCAAAGAGTATACGTTCCGGCGCGTGAACCAGACGCCGGCGCTGGGACAGAAGTTTTGCGAGGCCGTTGAAGAGGCGCTGCAAGAATATCGCCAGGACCTGGAAGACGATAACATCGAGTTGCGCGACTTCGCCGCCGAGAGCAGCAAGCCGGAGCAGGAGATCGAGTACCTCGACATGTTTCCCTATGACTCGATCAAGCAGCAGGTCGCGCCGGTTGCAGACTACCTGGACCTGCCGTACTTCCAGCATACTGAGCGCGACTTCATCAAGACGATGCGCTTCTACGTGATTCGTATCCAGCCGCCGGGCAAGCCGCCCATCAACTTCTACCAGCACTACTCGCCCACGCGCATGCTGAGCCAGTCGTCCTTCTTTGCCATGTGGCTGCAACAGGACCTCTACGACGACCTCGATCAGCCCACCTTCCTCTTTGAGAGGCACATCGACTGCTTCAGTTGCGAAGAGCACATGTTCATCCTGCAAAAGAACAACTTCTTCAAGATCTTCAACATCAGCGAATTGGAAAAGGTGGCCCGCGAAACGCTGGAGAAGCTGGAGCGGAAAGGCTTCATTCACAACTTCCAGCTTTTTAAGAAAGATAGCCTCAACGACAAGAACAAGATTTTGAAGCTCAAAAACATTTCTAGCAAGCCCTACCTTGATACGATCACCATCGACGACCTGCACAAGACCATCAGGACCTACAATCTCCCCATCCAGGTTGACATAACCGGGGGCAGGAAGAAACTGGTCTACGATCCCAAGCAGCGCTGGGCCATCCTGCACCTGCTCGACGACGCCTACGCCGACTCATCGATGACGAAGTATAGTTACTATATCAAAGGGAAGCGTGAAATACGAAAGAAGTAGCACATGCAGAGAAGTAGCGGTGATGCACTGGCGCGCCAGCGCGCCATCCAGCAATTTACTCGTCTTGGCTATACCCTCCTCGATGGCGCACAGGAAGAGCGCGGCCCCTGCGTCATCACCGGCCGGCGGAGCGCCATTGAGGTTGTGTTGCTGCCCCGGCTGCGCGCCGCCCTGCGCGCGCTCAATCCGGGCTGCGCCGCCGCCCTGATAGAGGCGGCCATCGACGCGCTGACCACCAATCGCAGCCTGCTCGATCTCGCGCATGCCAACGAGCAGATTCACACTATGCTCACAGACGGCATCAAAGTCGACGCGCGCGGCCAACTCGTGACGAGCGACAGCGAGAGCGCTGGCCAGGAGGGCGGCGACAGGCAGCAGGATACCCATAAGACGCTGCGTATCGTGGACTGGCGCGAGGCTGGCAACAACGACTTTACGCTGGTGTCGCACCTCTGGGTTGATGGCAAGCTGGGCAAGCGCTGCCTCGACCTGGTGGGCTTCGTCAACGGCCTGCCGCTGATCCTGCTGGAGATCGCGGATAGCGAACTGCCACATATATTCGACAGGATCGATAGAGACTACAAAAGCACCATCCCCGCGCTCTTCTGGTACAATGCCTTCATCGTGGTCGCCGACGCCTTCACCTGCAAGATGGGCAGTCTCACCACCTCCTGGGAGCACTTCTTCCAATGGAAACGCATCAAAGACGAAGGCGAGGCCGAGAGCACCAGGCTTGACACCCTGATCGAGGGCGTCTGCCACAAAGAGCGGCTGCTCGACATCATCGAAAACTTCACGCTCTTCGATAGAAGTAAGGGGCTGAGCAAGCTGATTGCCAGGAATCACCAGTACCTGGGAGTGAACAACGCCATCGCCTCCCTGCGCGCCTGGGAACAGGAGCGCCAGCGGCGACGGCAGGCGGGGGAAGTGGAGTCGCGCGGTGCGCACGGCAAGCTCGGCGTCTTCTGGCACACCCAGGGCAGCGGCAAGAGCTATTCTATGGTCTTCTTTGTGCGCAAGGTCCAGCGCACCGTCGCCAACAACTACACGTTCGTCGTCGTCACCGACCGCGAAGATCTTGACACGCAGATCTATCAGAACTTTCGCCATACCGGCGCCATCGCCGAAGACGCCGGCGAGGTGCGGGCCAGAAACGCCAGCCACCTGAAGCGCCTGCTGAGCGAAAAGCACCTGCTGCTCTTCACCTTAATTCAAAAGTTCTATAGCGATGTGCCGGGCCAGGACTACGACGAGATCTCAGATAACGAGAACATCATCATCATGGCCGACGAGGCCCACCGCACACAGTACGACACCCTGGCGAAGAACATGCGCGCCGCCCTGCCCAGAGCCTCCTTCATTGGCTTTACCGGCACCCCGCTGATGGATGGCGAGGAGCAGACGCGCGAGACCTTCGGTCACTATGTCAGCATCTATAATTTCCGCCGCGCCATCAACGACGGCATCACCGTGCCCCTCTACTACGAGAACCACACGCCGCAGATCGAGCTTATCAACGACGACTTCCAGGACGAGATGAGCGAGCTGCTTGAAGAGGCCATGCTGGATGAGCGCCAGGAGCAGCGGGTCGTTGAGCAGTACGCCCGCGCGGAGAATATCGTTGTTAAGGGCGAGCGCCTCGACCAGGTAGCCGCCGATATCGTTGGGCACTTTATGAACCGGGGCTATATGGGCAAGGCCATGGTCGTCTCCATCAACAAAATCACCGCCGTGCGCACCTACAATCGCGTGCGCGAGCAGTGGCGGCGCTACCAGGAGGAGCTGCGCGCTCAACTGGCCCAGGAGAGTGATCCCGCTGTCAAGGTCGAGTTAGCACACAGGATCGACTACATGGAGCGGACCGAGATGGCGGTCGTTGTCTCACCTGCGGATGGCGATACTGAACGCTTCGCGCGTTTCTCGCAGGAGACGGGCGAGCAGATAGAGATCGCCACGCACCACCAGCGCTTCAAGAAGGAAAAGCTCGCCGAGAACTTCAAAGACCCTGAGCATGTGCTGCGCATCGTCTTCGTCTGCGCCATGTGGATCACCGGCTTCGACGTGCCCCCGCTCTCCACTATCTACCTGGATCGCCCGCTGAAGGGCCACACGTTGATGCAAGCCATCGCGCGCGCCAACCGCGTCTACCAGGACAAGATCAACGGCCTGATCGTCGACTATGCCAGCACCATTCGCGCGCTGATAGCCGCGCTGGTGGTCTATGCGCGCGAAGATAGCAGCGGCTATCGCGAGGGTGACCGTCCCATAGGCGATAAAAGCGACCTCGTGCAGGCGCTGCGCGACAAGCTGGCTGAGACCGCACACTTCTGTCGCGACCAGGGCATCAATGTGCAGGACTTACTACCAAAGCTGGCGGCTGAACGGGATAAACAGCAGCAGGACCTGCTCTGGCCAGCTATCGATAAGCTGGTTGCTTATGATGACATCAAGCTGCGCGCCTTGCTCCTCACCAGCGAAGTAAGCAAGCTCTACAAAGCCATCCTGCCAGATGTGGCGGAGAGAGACTTCACGCTGCCCGTCCACCTGTACATGCTCATCAAAAATGGCATCTACCAGACCATGCGCCCGACCGGCTTCAGAGAGACCCTGGGCCGGGTCACCAGGCTGGTGCGCGAGTCGCTGGAGGTGCATCAACCGGAGGAGCGTCTCTCGGCCGACACGCTGGCGCCGCGCGGCAGCTTCGATCTACGCGATATCGATCTCAACGCCTTGAATACCGACCTGCGCAGCGGACATCGCCACCTCAAAGTCGAACAGATGCGTAACCTCCTGTATGAGCGCATCCGGCGTATGATCGAAGTGAATCCGAGCCGCGTCAAATACATGGAGAAGCTGGAGCGGGCCATCGACAGATACAACGAAGGTTGCGCGAACTTCGCCAGCGACCCACGGCTAATCAATCCGCAAGAGAAGGTTACACAGTTGCCTTCTCCGGCTGCCCAACAAGATCAATTGCAAGACGAGTATACTAATGCTTTAATCGAATTAACCGGTGAAATAGCCCAGGAGGAGCAACGGTCCAGGCAGGAGGAAGTGAGCGAAGAAGAGCTTGCCATCTTCGACCAGCTCACCCTCAACGTGTCTCTATCCCAGGAGGAGCACACACAGGTCAAGCAGATCGCGCGCACCCTGTTAGCAGCGCTGCGCCCCACATTCAGCGTGCCTGACTGGCAGAAGAAATCCCAGACATTTAGTCTCGTGCGTATAACCATCGAGGATGAGCTACTCAACCTGCCTACAATATACAGCCAGGAACTCGCAAACCAGAAGTGTGACGACCTGTTTCTATACGTGCAGGAGCGCTACAGCAACGATGGAAGCGCGTCGGTGGCTTGATAGGTGGGCAGGAAGGCAGAGCGCAGGCCAGCGGCGCCCGTACACGAAAGAAGCCGTCCCTCTGGGAGGGTAGACTTTTACCGTGTGTACGGATATAATGATACCGCACTGTTAAAACGTGGTAGAAGTCATCGAATTCTGACGGGAGGTGCAAGGATGGTAGTGGACCCACAGCGAATGCGCATGTCAGTAGACGAATACCTGGCATATGACCGGGCCAGCGAGGTCAAGCACGAATATGGTGATGGCGAGGTAATCGCCCTGGCTGGCGGCACAATTGCGCACAATGATCTTACCGTGAATATGGTCTTGCTTCTGCGGGAACAGCTTGGACGCAGGGGGCCATGCTACGCGTATGCCAGCGACCTGCGTGTGCTCGTGGCCAAAAATCACTACTTCTATCCCGATGTAGTTGTCTCCTGTGACATTGCAGACCGCCAGGAAGGCAGTGATATTATACGCACGCCCCATCTTGGGGTTGAGGTGCTATCGCCGAGTACAGAGGCCAAAGATCGCGGCTACAAGCTGCGTTGCTACCAGCAGTGTTCCAGCATCCAGGAATATGTCCTGGTCAATACGCATGTCCAGCGCGTCGATATCTATCGCCGCCAGGCAGGCGGCACATGGCTGTATCAGAGCTACGGAGCTGGCCAAGATGTGATGCTGGATAGCCTGGATATCCACTTCCCCATGACTGCGCTCTATGGTGGACTGCGTATTCCCATTGAACAATCCGAAACCGGGTAGATGGCAGGCGCAGGCGGGCAGGGCGCCGCTGGCCTGCGCCCGTCAGTCTCGTCGGCGTCCTGGCTGTCTCCTACGCCTTGCTTGCCACTGCCAGCGCCCTATCCAGGTCCCACAGGATATCCTCCACGTTCTCAATGCCAATTGACAAACGAATGAGGTCTGGGGTGACGCCCCCCGCTAGCTGATGCTCTGCGGAGAGCTGCTGGTGAGTGGTGCTGGCGGGATGAATGATGAGGCTGCGCGCGTCGCCAACATTGGCCAGGTGCGAGAGCAAGCGCACGTTGTTGATCACCGCCTTGCCCGCCTCGTAGCCGCCCTTGACGCCGAAGGTGAAGATCGCTCCTGCGCCGCGTGGCAGGTAGCGTTGCGCCAGGGCATAGGAAGGATCATTGGGGAGGCCGGGGTAGTGAACCCAGCTCACGGCTGGATGTTCCTGCAGGAACTGGGCCACACGCACGGCGTTCTGGCAGTGCCGGTCCATGCGCAGCGACAGCGTCTCCAGGCCTTGGAGCAGGAGAAAGGAGTTGAAAGGACTGATGGCCGGCCCCGTGTCGCGCACAGTCTCGCACCTGGCCTTCATGCAGAAGCAGAAATCCCCAAAAGTCTCGTAGAAGCGCACGCCATGATAGCCCGGCGAAGGATCAACAATATGTGGGAACCTGCCATTGTCCCAGGGAAACTTCCCCCGCTCAACGAGCACGCCGGCAATCGATGTGCCGTGCCCGCCGATGAACTTGGTAGCCGAGTGGACAATAATGTCCGCGTCGTAGTCAAATGGACGGCACAGATAGGGCGTGGCAAAGGTATTATCGATGATCAAAGGCACACCAACCTCGTGCGCGATATCGGCGACGGCCTGGATATCGAGCACATCACCGCGTGGGTTTCCTATAGTCTCTCCATAAAATGCGCGTGTGCGCGGCGTGACGGCCTTGCGGTAGTTCTCGGGGTCGGTGCTATCGACGAAAATAGTGTTGATACCCCAGGTGCGCAGGGTGATGTCAAACTGCGTATGCGTCCCGCCATACAGACTGCTGGAGGAGACCAGCTCATCGCCGGGACGCAACAGCGTCATCATCGTCGCCATCTGCGCGGCCATGCCAGAGGCTGTGGCCACCGCGCCGGTGCCACCCTCAAGCGCGGCAATCCGCTCTTCGAAGGCCGCTGTCGTGGGATTCATGATACGCGTGTAGATGTTGCCGAAACGCTGGAGCGCGAAGAGATGGGCCGCGTGCTCGGTATCGTCGAAGACAAACGAGGTGGTTTGATAGATAGGCACCGCGCGCGCCCCCGTGGTAGGATCAGGCCGCTGCCCCGCGTGAATAGATAAGGTATCAAATCCGAAGACGTGATCGCTGTCGATTTCCGGCATACTCTGTACCTCTTTGAGATAGATGTCCTACTTTTTCTCTTAATTATGGTACATGGTACCACACATGTACTATTATCATAGAGAGATTTTTTCCAGATAGAGAAAGAGGGTTATGCATGAAGACACGCGTATTAGGATATGAACACGCCGAGACCATCGCTGAGATTGAGACCTGGGCCAACGACCTGCTTGAGAAAGATGTCCCTGGCTCCCCTGGCTATATCGTCGTCAGTATCGTGCAATTTCAGATCATCCCCGGCCAGAACGGCTATGACGCCATGTTCCTGGTAGAAGTGATAGAGCACTTCCCGGAAGAGCAGATCGCGCTCAAAGAAGCCGATATCGTCGTGATCGAGCAGATGACCTCATCGCTTGAGGAAACCGCGTGAGTGCATCTCCTTGGGACAATGAGGTATAGGGATGCGAGCGAGGTAGGGGCGCGAAAGGTAGGGGCGCGGTTTACAAGCCCGCCTGTTC
>JALYVR010000834.1 GCA_030853145.1 Chloroflexota bacterium
GCCCTTGGGATGCCAGGGTGGAGACATGTCTCATTTCGCGCCCTCCGCACGTGGCCACACAATCCGGCACGGACGCGGCAAGCCGGGTCCCTACGTAGATGGCGGTCACGAACGGGGACCGCGCGTCTCAGGTTCGCGCAAGAGAGCAGGCAACAACACATCATCCTGCACATCAACATGTTCGCTGCCGGTGAGATCACCGGGCAGTGTGCCACTGAGGCGGCGGGTGATCTTCGCCTGTGTAGAAGAGCGCCGCCACCACTTGAGACAGCGTTGGCCCAGCCAGTCGCCTGTAAGCACGGCCATGATGCCTCCAACCATGCTCAACAACAAGTATAGCAGGGCAGGCAGCCAACGCCTCTGCGCGAAGAGCAGCACATCGCCAAGGGCCAAGCTGCTGAATGTAGTGTATGCGCCAAGCAGGCCAACATTGATAAACAGGCGGCGCGTCGGTCCGACCAAAAACGTGGCATCGGCCAGCGTCGTCACAAAGGCCAGCGCGAGCGCACCCGTGACATTGATCAGCAAGATATCATACGGCCAGCTTTTGCCGAGCCACGCCTGGATCAGTAGACTGAGACTGTAGCGCATGATGGTACCACAGAAGCCACCAGCGAGCACAGCCACAATGCGCCGGCGAGTTGAGAGCGTTGCAGCCATTTAGAGCCACCATCCCAGCATCAGACCAAGCACGACAGCGCAGAGACCGAGCGCGACATTGCCTCCCAGGTATAACAGGCTGCGGCTGGTACTACCACCACGCGCCAGTTGCACAGCCTCCCAGGACATCGTGCTGAATGTGGTGTATCCCCCCCGGAAGCCGGTCGCGAATATGCTTTGCATCACAGACGTAAGCACGTGCCGCCCGCTGAGCGCGAAGAGGAGGCCGATGACCAGCGCGCCCGTGACGTTGATGAGCAATGTGCCCAGGGGGAATTGCGCGCCCGTTCGCTCCGCGATGAAGCGCCCCAACGAGTAGCGGGCCAGCGCCCCCAGCGCCCCCGCCAGCCCGATCAGCCCTGCCAGCGCCAATGTTGACAACGTCATGACACTCTTTCCCCGTAGATAATCTCGATGGGCGCGATCGTCATCATGCCTTTCTGCACAACTGGGTCCAGCAAAAGCAGCAGCTCCCCGGCCTTTTCTGCGGTCTCGATGATTTCCACGATCAGCGGCAAGTTATCCGAGATATCGGGCAACCGCTCGGTTGAGAGGTGATGTTCGGGACCAAAGCCCTCGATGCCGCGTACAACCGTCGCGCCCATAGCTCCATGCTGCCGTACAAGTTCAAGGATGGCGCGGTAGAGCGGCTTACCTTGCCACTCTTCGGCCTCGCCAATAAAGATGCGAATACGCTGACCTTTCCTGAGTAAGAGAGGTCTATCAGATTTGTTGGACATAGGCGATATATACCTACAATTCACAATAATATTTGCAGCAGATCGGAGCGCCCTACCACGCCTACCAGCCGTTCCTGCGCGTCAACGACTGGCAACGCCTTGCGGCGTGTGACCATCATATGTTCGATGGTCTCCTGAACCGGGGTTGTTTCAGGCACCGTGACAACTTCACGATTCATAATATCGGCTGCCACACGCGCTTTCCCCTGCGGCGCCCGCAGCGCTCCTGTGGGCAGGCGTCCCGCCGTGCCGCGCGCCCAGCCTGCCAGCATCGTCAGAAGGCGCGGGCGTACCTCTTCTTGCATACGCGCCAGCACATCCACGTCGCTGATAATGCCCCGCACGCGGCGCGCCTCGTCCACCACGATCACGCGTTTGAAGGGCGAAATGATCAGCGCATCGATCACATCGGCAATTGGAGCCTGCTCGCCAACTGTGGTCACATCGCGCGTGACATAGTTGGCAACCGGTTGCTGCTGCGCCGGGATGTCTGAGACCTGCTGAGCGCGCTCCAGCGGCCGAGCACCACCACTGCGATCCTGATTCATCAAAGGGCTGGTCACGATCACTTGCAGCAAATCGGCCCGACCCAGTATGCCAACCAGTGTGCCATCTGCCTCAACGACAGGCAGGCGGCGTAGACCTGTCTCCAGCATGAGACGCGCCGCCTCGCGAATAGATTGGCCTGGAGCAATGCTGCGCACATCTTTGTTCATAATATCGCGCGCGACACGACTGCTCTGGCGCGCCTGCTCCAGTGGCGTCCCTACAATTTCCGCGCTGGCGCTATCGAGCGCTAACGCAGTGCGTATCAAGCCCCGGCGCATCGGCAGCACACCGGCAGTAATCAGGTCGCCAGTGCTGATA
>JALYVR010000155.1 GCA_030853145.1 Chloroflexota bacterium
GTCTCAGAATGTGGCACAACCGGAGTCTCAGCCGGTGTCGCGTATATGCCGCGATACGTTGGTGGCAGCATGGAGGCGATCCTCTGCATTACCTGCTCGGTTGACTCGTTGATGTCTTCGCGGGTGATCTTGCTGCCTTTGGGTTTCAGAAACATGGGTTCGCCGTAGGAGATGGTGACGTGGGCGCCGAACTTCTTAAGCAGGTTTTCGCTGCCGGAGACGGCCACCGGGATGACCGGGGCGCCGGAGCGTAGGGCGATCATGCCGAGGCCGGCGTGGCCCTGGGCCATCTGGTGTGCTTTGCTGCGCGTGCCTTCGGGGAAGATCACCAGGACGTGGCCGGCTTTCAACTGGGTCTCGGCGGCGCGAATGGCCTGGCGGTCGCCCTCGCCGCGCTTGACGGGGAAGGCGCCCAGGAAGCGTACCAGCCAGCCCACTTTACTGTGAAAGGACTCTTCTTTCGCCATGTAGATAACTTTACCGGGGAGATAAGCTGGCACGAGCGGGACATCCAGCCACGAAAGATGATTGGCGGCAATGATGTAGGGTCCCTTGCGCGGCACGTTGAAGCGACCCTTGAGATGGATGCGCCCGGCAAGCGTGAAGACGAGAATGGCGAGCCAGCGTAGACCATTATAGAGTATGGGGGGCGTGCTGTAAGGCTCGTAGAGATTCTTCTCGGGTTTGGCCGGCTTTGTGGGCTTTCCCTGTACCTGTTTGTCTAATGTTGTGCTGGCATCCTCTTTCATCGGGCATCCTCCAAAAAGCTGCAAATAGCGTCAAGCACCTGTGGAATACTGAGATGATCCGTAACAATGACCACGGCATCGCTGGCCGGCTGCATATTCTCGCGGTCGATGGCGTCGCGCCGCTCGATGTCTGCGCGCACCTCTTCTTCTGACGGCAGGGTGGGATTCTGTGTGCCCATGTGCGCCAGCAGTTCGGCGTAGCGGCGGCGGCTGCGCTCTTCCAAGCTGGCGGTGAGGTAGATCTTCAATTCGGCATCCGGCAGCACGACTGCGCCGATGTCACGTCCAACCATCACCACGTGACCCTGATGGGCCATGGCGCGCTGCTGGGCGATCAAGATGGCGCGCACCTCCGCGTGGGTGGAGACGGTCGAGACGGCGCGGGTCACGCTGGCGTCGCGAATATCCCAGGTGACATCATGCCCGCGCACGGTGACAGTGTACTGGCGGCCATCCTTGATAGAGGGATGGTCGATCACAATCTCCGCGTGGTGCGCGACCCCCTCCAGCGCCGCTCCGTCGTGGATGTCTGCGCCTTCCTGGAGCGCGAGCCAGGCTAACGCGCGGTACATGGCCCCTGTGTCTATATAGAGATAACCTAATCGCTGCGCCAACTGTTCGCCGATGGTGCTTTTCCCGGAGCCGGCCGGTCCATCTATGGCGATGCGCCCTGGTGGTTGCATGCGTCCTCCGTGCCTCGTGGATGGGTAGGGCTTGTCCAACTTAAGCGATTATACCACAAGAACGGCGTTATCCTGGCTCACAGAAAGGGGGAGGGCTCCCCTGGCATGCCCGCCACCCTGATAACGGGGGAAGTCTGGCGGCAGGCATACCGGGGAGCCCTATGCAACAAAGGGGGGAAGGAGGGTGTGGCAGGCGTGGAGTGGTGCCTGGTGGCGGGAACAATGGACTACGAGGCGGACATTAAGAGGAACGGAACGCTCTGGCGGGAGAGAGGGCCAGGCTTTTTTTACTGTGTTAATCGCTTGCTTACTACATCCCTAGTGTACCCAAATTCATAACAAAAGTCAAGTGTTAGAGAGGGCAAAATTGCACTGCCAATCATGATTCGCAATAGTTGCTCATGGAGAGAGGGAGGGGCGCGGTTGACAAGCCCCTCCCTCTCTCAAAGGACTTTACGAATGCGAGGGGAGTGTTGCGGAGGTTGTTTCTGCTGCCTGGGGGGTCTCCATCTCCATGAGGGCGCGCAGAGCCTGGTCCGAAACCACCTTCCCCTGCTGGGGATCGAACACGACGTTGTCGCGCCCACAGAAATACAGGCGCCGCCAGTTCTCCATCGCGTGATCCCAGGCAGGTAGCCGACGTGTAGAATCGGCATCGCTTCGTCCGAGACGTTGAAACGCCATGAACGAGAGCACCAGAGCTGCCACAATCGCGATCAGTGTAATCACCACCTGCACGATCTGTAGAGGTCGTGGAATAGAATCTCCAGCCGCGTTTAGCATAATAATAAAGAAGACGCCTATACCAACAACGATAATCCCGATCCCGATAAAACCGGTCATTGAGACAGCTTTCCCCGGCATTTTTGGCGGGGCCAGGCGTTCAATGCCCGCTTCGTAGGCTCCCTGCGCATCCTTTACTTGATCGGCCCGGTGGCAGACCGGGCAGAGAGGTTTTTGACCATGAGCCAGAATACTATCTTGAGTTGATGCCATGTATGACCTCCTTTAAAAGCATAGATACTATAAAAAGCATAACACGTCGAGGTATATTTAGACAACTATTGGTTTGGGAGACTAGGCAGGGCTTTTCGAAAGTGCCCCATCCTTCGTAGCTGCGCGATAAACTCGCGCAGCTACGAAGGACGAGACAAATTTAAAATCTGTGAAGAACTTGAGGCTTTACATGCGCCTTATCTTGTTATACAATCAGAGTATCCTCTGCTTGGGGGAGATTTTTTTACCTCTTTTTGTCGTAAGAGGTATCTATGTTATATGAATATGCTGATTTCAACTTTATGGACAAGGAGATACTATCATGGGCGAACTGTTAACAGTTTCGGAAGTGGCGGAGATTTTGCGCGTAGATGACACCACGGTCAGGCGTTGGGTGAAGCAGGGTGTACTTGAGGCTATTGTTTTGCCACATGTCAATGCTCGTCAGGCCTATCGCATCAAACGAGAAACCCTGGACAGAGTTCTTGGATCGGCCCCCGTCAAGTAGCGTAAACAGATATGTGGAATATGGGTAGGGGCGCGGTTTGCCTACACGGGCTTGTCAACCGCGCCCCTACCCATATTCCACATATATTCCACATATCTGTGCTAGCAGGGCGCGGGCAGTGTCGGCGGGCAAGAGGAGCCGAAGCGGCGCTCTTCTACGAAATCCTCCCGCCTTTATGGTATAATCTCTCCTGAACAACCGTTCTTATCGAAGACAAAAAGAATGGCACAGGGTATTACACTATCTGGAGAGGTTAGCCATATGCCTATACGTCAACTCGCGCCCGATGTCGCGGCCAAGATCGCCGCCGGGGAGGTTGTTGAGCGGCCCGCGTCCGTTGTCAAGGAACTGCTTGAGAACAGTATCGACGCGGGCGCGACGCATCTTCGCGTTGACCTGATGAACGGCGGCCTGCAACTTATTCGCGTCACCGACAACGGTAGCGGCGTTCCGGCCGACGAGTTGCCTCTGGCGCTGTCGCGTCACGCTACCAGCAAGGTCGCGCACATCGATGACCTGGAGCATATCCGCTCCCTCGGTTTTCGCGGCGAGGCCCTGGCGAGTATCGCGGCGGTGGCTGAAGTGGTGCTGATTAGTCGGCCGCGCGGCAGCGAGCAGAGCGCGCAGGTGAGCGCCGCCAACGGCGAGATCTCGCATGTCAGCACCGTGGCCTCGCCCGAGGGCAGCATTGTGACCGTGCGCAACCTCTTCAGCTCTGTCCCCGCGCGCCTGAAGTTCTTGAAGAGTCGCAACACCGAGGTTAGCCACTGCCTGCACCTGCTTGAGCAGTACGCGCTGGCCTATCCTGAGATACGTTTTAGCGTCTCCAGCGAGGGGCGACAGATCTTCAGCACGCCGGGCGATGGGCAGCTCTTCAGCGTCTTGATCGAGATCTACGGCTTGCAGGTCGCGGAACAGATGGTGCCGATCAGCAGTCCGCCATCCGACGACGAGGAGCGGCCGGTGGTCAGCGGCTACGTCAGCCGGCCCACCTGCTACAAGAGCACGCGCCAGCACCTCTCGTTCTTCGTCAACCGCCGCTGGGTGCTCAGCCGCATGCTCAGCACCGCCGTGGAGGAGGCCTATCGCACGCTCCTGCTCGGTGGGCGCCACCCCATCGCCGTCGTCAACATCCAGCTCGACCCCACGCTGATCGATGTCAACGTTCACCCCGCCAAGACCGAGATTCGCTTTCTGAAGGAGCGCCGCGTCTACGCGGCAGTCATGCGCGCTGTGCGCCGCGCTGTGCTGGAAGAGGCCGATATCCCAACCTGGCGCTCCGATCAGCCCACATCGACCAGTGCGAACACTTCTGCGCCTGCCGCCGCGCCCGCTGTCGACGACGATGTGGATGACATCCCGTTCGATGATGCTGATGCCGCGCCCTCGCCGCCTACAGAGCTATCGCCCGCGGAGGATGGTCAGTTGCCTGTCTTTCCCCAGTCCAACCCCTGGATGACGGTCACCGAGGAGGAGACAGGTACCCGGCCACCCCTGCAATCGCGCCTGTGGCAGAGCCATATCCGTCCCCTGCGCAACGATGGGCAACCGGCAGGGCGCCCGCCAGGGGCGCCCGTACATATGGATATAGAATCCGTGCCTACTGAAACGCATGATATAACAGGGCGCACGCAAGGGGCGCCCCTACATACCGGCATGGAATCCGCGCCTGCCACAATGCATGACGAGGCCCAAAATGTAGGGGCGCCCCTTGCGGGTGCCCTATCGGTCCCATCTGCCGATGTCTTGTCGGCCCAATCCGATGATACTTCCCAGACAACATCCGCTCATGATTTCCCCGAATTGCGCGTCATCGGGCAGCTTTTACAGAGCTATGTGGTCACCGAGGGGTCGGGGGGCATGTACCTGATCGACCAGCATGCGGCGCACGAGCGTGTGCTATTGGAGCGTATGGTGGCGGCACTCCAGGCACGCGCGCCTATCTCGCAGTTGTTGTTGACGCCTATGCAGATCGAGCTGGCGCCGGTCGAGCTAGAGGCCATCGAGGAGCATATGGCGGGACTGGAGCAGGTCGGCTTCAGCCTGGAGACACTTGAGGATGGCACGTTGCAGGCCAAGGCCGTGCCGAATGTGCTGGTGAAGCAGTTGAACGCGCGCTCGCTGCGCGAACTGCTGGTGGAGATGACCGGGCCGGAGCGCGCGGGCTACAGTCAGACCTGGGAGGAGCACGCGCTGGCCAACGTGGCCTGCAAGGCGGCTATCAAGGCTAACTATTTCCTGACGGTCAGCGAGATGCGCGAGCTGATCGAGCAGTTGGCGCGGACAAGTGCGCCGTATAGTTGTTGTCATGGACGACCGACGATGGTGAGCTTCAGCGCGTCGGCCTTAGAGCGTGAATTTGGGAGGCGCTAGTGCTTGCCAATGTGCTAACTTCTGCCGCCAGTTGGAACGAGGGGCAGCCGCTGCTGGCCTACCTGGTGCCAGCAGCCCTGGAGGGCCAGGTGCGCGCTGGCCAACTGGTGGCCGTCCCCTACGGAGAACGCGTTGTCGAGGGCATCATCTGGGACATCCAGCCGGACGAGGGCGATGCGCTGGAACTCTTGCTGCAAGAGGACGATGTTGAACTGCGCCCACTGCACTCGATCCTCGATCCAGAGCCGGCGTTATGGCCGCACCAGCGCGCGCTGGCCGAGTGGATGGCCGACTATTATGTCACACCCCTGGCCCAGGTAACCATGATGATGCTGCCCCCCGGCCTGATGCAGAGTTCGCGCATCGTGCTGACCCTGGTCGACGCCCAGCAGGCAAGCGCATCCCTGGTAGGTGCCCGTAACTCCGCGCGCGGGGCGCCCTCGCCGCATGCAGGCGAGGCGGAGCCGCAGATTGCCTCGCCGCAGCTCCAGGCTGTTATTGGCTGGCTGCTTGAGGATAGGGAACTGGACATTGAGCAGCTCAAGGAGATGCTGGGGCCGACGCGCGCCAGGAAGCTGTTAAAAGAGGCCGCCGCCAGCAATCTGATCGCGCGCGAGCCGCAGTTGAGCGCACCGCGCACCCGTCCCCGCCGCCAGCGCGTGGTGCGCCTGCTCATCGAGAGTGAGGCGCTCAAGGCCTGGCGCGAGCAGACGGAGGCGCGCTTGCAGCAGAGCCTGCCCGATCCCGCCACTATCGCCCTGGCGCCCGATAATGTGCGCCGCAAGTCGAAAAAGAAGCTGGCCGCCGCCAGCACCAGTTCGGGCGTCTTTGCTGCCAGCGCGCTCGCGCTCACCCCGCAGGACCTCGCCGGCCTCCAGGCGCAGCGCCAGCTTGCCGCCGTCGAACTGTTGGAGCACAGCACACACCGCTCAGGGGCGACCAAATACTGGACGCCCAACAAGCTCTGCAAGGCCAGTGCGCTGACGCCCGCGCAGTTGCAGGCGCTGGTGCGCGAAGGTATCATCGCTATCGAAGAGGGCGTCGAGGTGCAGCGTGACCCTATGCAGGAACGCGCCATCCCTATCAGTGAGCCGTTGCCGCTGACCCGCGACCAGCAGAAGGCCGTACAACACATCCTCGACATGCAGGCCGTCGCCAAGCCGCTGCTGCTGCATGGCGTCACCGGCAGCGGCAAGACCGAGGTCTACTTGCAGGCGCTGGAGCCGATCATCGCTCAGGGCAAGCGCGGCATCGTGCTGGTGCCGGAGATTGCCATCACCACGCAGGCCGTGCAGCGCTTCGCGGGCCGCTTTCCCGGACGCGTGGCCATCATCCACAGCGCGCTCAGCCCTGGCGAGCGCTACGACGAGTGGCGGCGCATCCGTTCGGGCAAAGTAGACGTGGTGGTCGGCTCGCGCTCGGCCCTCTTCGCGCCGCTGCCCAACCTCGGCATGATCATCCTCGACGAAGAGCACGAGCCGGCCTACAAGCAGGATGAACGCAAGCCGACTTATCACGCGCGCGAGGTGGCCCTGGTCATGGGACAGCTCCTGCGCATCCCGGTGGTGCTCGGCAGCGCCACGCCGGCGGTGGAGACCTTCTATCGCGCCGAACAGAAGATCTATCGCATGGTCGAACTGCCCAACCGCATCGATGCCACGCTGCCCCCGGTGGAGATCATCGATCTACGCAGCGAACTGCACGCGGGCAATACTAGCATCATCAGCCGCCGCCTGCACGACGAGATCGAGCGCGTGCTGGGTCTGGGCCAGCAGGCCATCCTCTATCTCAACCGGCGCGGCGCCGCCAGTTGCGTGCTGTGTCGCGACTGCGGCTACGTGGCGATGTGCGAGCACTGCGACGTACCCCTGACCTATCACGCCACCGAGCGCATCCTGCTCTGCCACTACTGTAACCAGCAGAACAAGGTTCTGCGCGCCTGCCCACAGTGCGGCGGCACCAGCATGCGCTACTTCGGCCTGGGCACCGAGCGCGTAGTGAGCACAATTGAGCACGATTTCCCCACGGCCCGCCTGCTGCGCTGGGACCGCGACACGGCGCGCACACGCCGCGCGCACGAGCAACTGCTGGACCGCTTCAGCAGCCACGAGGCCGATATTCTGGTTGGCACGCAGATGATCGCCAAGGGGCTGGACATCCCCGGCGTCACGCTGGTGGGCGTAGTGGCGGCGGATATCGCGCTGATGCTCCCCGATTTCGCCGCCTCCGAGCGCGCCTTCACGCTGCTGACGCAGGTAGCGGGCCGTGCCGGTCGCGGCAAGGTGGCTGGGCAGGTGATCATCCAGACCTTCAATCCGCAGCACTTCTGCATAGAAGCCGCCTCGCGCCACGACTACTTCGAGTTCTACGCCGCCGAGATCGCCGTGCGCAAGCGCTACGCCTACCCGCCCTTCCGCCAGTTCGTCAAGTTCACCTACAGCCACGAGAACCGCCGCCGCGCCCAGAACGAGTCCCTGCTGCTGCGCGAGCGCCTGGACCAATGCATCGAGCGCCTGGGCCTGGAGAACACCGACATCGTGGGACCCGCCCCCGCCGTCATGGAGCGCATCCGCGACGAGTTCCGCTGGCAAATGATCGCCCGCGGCCCCGACCTGCACCCCCTGCTACGCGTGCTGGAGACGCCGCCAGGGTGGCGGATTGATATTGACCCGGTGAGTACGATGTGAGGGGGTTAACGTATGCTAGGGAATAACTCTCGCTTGCCAATATGTGATCTATGTATGTAAGCAAAAGTGCTGCCAGCGGAGCACTTTTGCTTATGCAGAAAACTGTCAGGCTTTCATTATCTGCGGCAGGCCCTATATTCCAAGGGTCTCGTCTACCTCGTATACTGAGACCTGACCGCGGCTACCACTTCTCAAAAGTGGGCAATCCTTCGCCAGCGCAACTGCCGCGTCCAGCGAGTCAGCTTTGACAATCGAGTAGCCAGTTACTAGCAGGTCTCCAGAGCCAGCACTGAGGGTTCCGTTTGAAGTGATGCTTTTAGCGTTCGGCGTAAATGCATTGCCACCGTCGATGAGGGCGCTGCCAAGTCCGCCAAACCAGGCTCCCCACGCTTGCATCGTCGCTGCTCGTTCCGCTTCATTTTCAGACACGCCACCACCAAGATACACGAGTCCAAATTTTGCCATTGTTGTTTCTCCTTCTTATTTTCAGAAAGGCGCTCAATTTTGTCCTTCTAGCATAACGACGAATGATGATGAGCGAAATCGACAGCGTTTATAGGGAACCTTCAGATTAAGGCATCTTCTCGATTTTTATCTTTCCCTGGTTTGTCTCAAACACCCTCACACCCATCCGACGACTGATCTGCCACACGGCGGAATAAACTCTGTCAGAGATAGATAGCTCTGCTAGTAATGCTGCCAACTTATACAAGTCGACTTGGTCTTGTATAAATTGGCCCAGGACATCGGCGATGGGCTGACGTACCCAGTCGTCAAGCTGCTCATTTCGTAGCAATTGGAATAGGTCGGGAACGATGGAGTGATCCCCCAATCGGCCTAGACTGGTAACGATGGACCCACGTACCCAGTCGTCAAGCTGCTCATTTGCCAGCAGAGGGAGCAGAGCAGGGA
>JALYVR010000156.1 GCA_030853145.1 Chloroflexota bacterium
GACGTCTCTTTCTGAAGAACGTTGCAGAAGGGCTTTTCGCGCGTCAGCGATTGAAACGAAGCCTCCCACGAATGACGTCTCTTTCTGAAGAACGTTGCAGAAGGGCTTTTCGCGCGTCAGCGATTGAAACTATTCCCTTCGCTATCTCGTCGTTTTGGGGAGGATGGTTGCAGAAGGGCTTTTCGCGCGTCAGCGATTGAAACGAAGCCAGGCGACTACTCTACGCACCCTTCCCAGGGTTGCAGAAGGGCTTTTCGCGCGTCAGCGATTGAAACGGTTCCGTGGTATCATGAGGTTTCCTGCTTTCTTTTTGTTGCAGAAGGGCTTTTCGCGCGTCAGCGATTGAAACTTGAGCGAATGCCAGGAACAATCAGACTGCCCATACTGGTTGCAGAAGGGCTTTTCGCGCGTCAGCGATTGAAACATTGCGAAGAACCGCAATGGCCGCGTGGGGGTCGCGGTTGCAGAAGGGCTTTTCGCGCGTCAGCGATTGAAACTAGATCTCATCGCCTGGCTTCGGTTTGATGGTGATAGTTGCAGAAGGACTTTTCGCGCGTCAGCGATTGAAAAGAATTCAGTTTTTTAGCAGCCCAGGAGAGGTGAGATGAACAAGAAGAAGTTTATCAGTAAGATGCTTGCTCTGCCTCCGCCTTCCATCGAATACGGTGTTGGTCAACACCTGGCGACGCTCTTTCCTGAGAGGGCGCTCATCGAGGGGGAAGATGGGGGGTTCGACGTGGAGGCGTACGCGCGGGCCGGCCACTGCGTCCTCAGGCAACAGACATTTCTCTACAATCAGGCGCTTACATTCTGGATGGGTCCTGAGCCACAGGCGCTGGGTCTGGGAGGTTTCGGTAATTTCGGCGCTCCTCTGAGTCCGGGTCAGGACGCCACAGGTGCAGACCAGGAAACCGCCAGCAGGGTCAAGAATGCCTGGCTCGAAGTGGAATGGCAGGGAGCCACCATCGACGTGCTCTTCATGAACTGGACTGATAGGCAGCCGCACCACTGGATTCTCGCCGACAGCCAGAAGAGGGCCGAGAGCTTCCTGGCCGCCGTCTGCAAGTGGAACACGGAGATACGCGGAGAAGTGCTGGTCTACGATGGCAGCGGCTGGTACAAAGACGAGCATCTTTTCCAGGATATTCAAGGAGCGACCTTCGACAACCTGATCTTGCGCGGCAGCCTCAAGCAGGATATTCGCGACGACTTGCTGCAATTCTTCGCCTCACACGCCCTCTACGACGAGTACGCTATCCCCTGGAAACGCGGCATCCTGTTCGTGGGACCGGCGGGCAATGGCAAAACCCATACGGTGAAGGCGCTGATCAATGCGATGGAGCAGCCTTGTCTCTATGTGAAGAGCATTAAGGCTCCGCACGGCGCTGACCAGTTCAATATCCGTGCGGTCTTCGAGCGCGCACGCAAGACCGCCCCCTGCATCCTGGTATTCGAGGACCTGGACGCCCAGTTGACGCCACAGAACCGCTCGTTCTTCCTGAACGAACTGGATGGTTTCGCCGCCAACGTCGGTATCGTGACCCTGGCAACAACCAACCATCCTGAGCGGCTGGACCCGGCAATCCTCGACCGGCCCAGCCGCTTTGACCGCAAGTATCCCTTCGATCTTCCAGAACAGCCAGAGCGTCACGCCTACATCGTCATGTGGAACACCACTTTGCAGCCAGCACTACGCCTCTCCGAGGAAGGAGCCGTCCAGATGGGTGCGTTAACAGAAGGCTTTTCCTTTGCCTACCTGAAAGAGCTGTTCCTGTCCTCGATGATGCGCTGGATCGCCAAGCCAGAACAGGGTACGATGGAACAGGTGATGAGCGAGCAGGTAAACGTGCTGCGCGAGCAGATGATCAGCGCGAACACCCTGGTCGAAGACGAATCCGGCGAGGAGCAATCTATGCCGTCTGGCTTCAACCCAATGATGAGGAGGCACTTCATGTATGGCAGGCGTCGCTAGCTCAGCGGTCGGTGGCAGCTCCCCTGATAGACGGTCGGACACAACTTACCGTTTGCCGCCACTCGCGACAACCCGCGTCTGTCCCATCCCCATTGGCGTCTTGTATCCCACGCCGCAATAGAACGCCAGTCGCGCCAGCCGCAATATCTGCTAGCGCACCGCCAGCACGGCCTCTTCCGTTGCCGGCTCATCGGGGCCGCGCAGGGCATACGTGCATGTGCCTATAAAGCCGGGCTACCAGTGGGTGGTGAACTTGACGGTATGGGGCATGAGGTCATACTCGTCGATTTCCTCACGGGCGTGATCGGTAACACGTATGGCCCGCGCAGCGGCTTGAGCATATATTCGGCTTAGTAACTCATCCACATCCATCCAGTTCGCCTCTCCCTGCCTTGTTCTCCGTCTACATTCTATAATAGTACCATAGTAGAATACTATCTCGAATTTTGACAGAGTAAGGTTATGTTAGCATCCTGATGAGCGGGGTACACAGACCTTTATAAACAGTTACCATACCTGGTCCCTGTAACGTATACTAAATGAGATAGTTTCCACGAAGGCTCGTTTCAGCGCACAGAAAGGACTTGACATGAGCAACATTGGTACGGCTCTGGTGAAAGTGGCTGTGTTGGCAACCGGGGCAGTAGCCGGTGCGTTGCTGGCTCGCTGGTATGACGATTTCATCGCCGCAGAGATTGAGAAGCGATCACATTACGACAAGACACGCTACTCTCAGGGGCTAGCTCCGATCAAAGAGCAGCAGCAATTACCACAGCAATCATCAGGAGAGCAATACTTATGACGACACAACCTACCGCCATGACGCCTGGCGAGCGAGTGCGCGCCACGCTGGCCGGGGAGCTGGTGGACCGCGCGCCCTTCTGCTTCTGGCACCATTTCCGGCCGGAAGGGTCGGGCGAGCGCATGGCGGACCTGACGATGGAGTTCTTCCGCCAGAAGTTCGACCTCGATATCGTGAAAATCATGCCGGACCTGCCCTATCCCGATCCCAAAACGCCCATCATCAGCATCGCCCAGTGGCGCACGCTGCCACGCCTGGACTTGAATACCCCCATGTTCCAGCAGCAGCTTATCTGCATTCGCCGCCTGCGCGAGCAGTTGGGACCCGACTACCCGCTCATTCTTACCCTGTTCAGTCCGCTGACCTACATGATGCGCTGGATAGGCAAGCCAAAGGCGCGCGGGCAGATCCGCCAGGACCCCGCCGCCGCTATGGAAGGGCTGGAGATCCTGGCCAGCAATCTGCGCACGCTGATTGAGGCCGCCGTCGAGGCCGGTGTCAACGGTATCTTCTTCTCGTGCATGGGTGCGACCAGCGCCGACCTGACACGCGAAGAGTACGCACGCATTGCTCGCCCCTACGATTTGCAGGCGCTGGAAGGCGCGCGCGCCGGTTGGCTCAACATCGTCCACGTCCACGCGGACCCCAGCCAGACCGGCGATCAGATCTACTTCGAGGACTTCACGGACTACCCGGTCTCGGCGATAAGCTGGAGCGACCGCCTCACCGGACCCAGCCTGAGCGAGGCCCAGACGATGACCGATAAATGCCTGATGGGCGGCCTGGATGAACGCGGCCCGCTCACACGTGGGGGCAAAGTAGAGCTGACCAACGAGATCATATCTGCTATCTCGCAGACGAAAGGTCGCTGCTTCATCCTGGCCAACGGCTGCTCGGTCCCCGACGATACCTCGGAGGAGTGGCTCCATGTCGCGCGCAAGCTGGTCGATCAGCTGAAATAGCGAGCATGGGCGCAGGCGGGCTGGACGCAGGCAGTGTCGGCGGACAAGGGGAGCAGAAGCGGCGCCCGTACATAAAAATGCTGGGTGATGAGATGAAAGGAGCCGGCCATGAGCGATAATACTAACGAGCCTTTTGTCCCCACGCACTTGAGCAAAGCTGAACTGCTAGAGCGCGTTCATCGTTCATGGGCCGAGTTGGAGCGATCCATCGCTCAATTGAGCGATGCGCAACTCAGCTTGCCTGTCCTGTCTGAGGGCTGGGCGATCAAAGACATGCTGGCCCACCTGGCTTCATGGGAGCGGCGCTGTACAGACTGGATCGCCACAAGTTTGCGGGGCGAGACGCCGCAAAGGCCAGAGCCAGGCGTGACGTGGGACGATATAGATCAGCTCAATGAACGTACCTTCCTTGAGAATCGGCAGCGCTCCTCGCAGGAGATCATCGCTGCCTCCAACGCGACTCACAGGCGCTTCCTGGAGCAGATCCAGTTCCTCTCAGAGGAGGATCTGAACAACCCGCAGCGCTTCCCCTGGACCGGGGGCGAGGCGCTTGTGTGGTTCATTGGCTCCAACTCATATGAACATTATAAGGATCATTCACTATGCACATAGCATCGTCACCATCTGATGCTACTCCTGTTCCAAAAGAAACGGCAACGGCCTCTCCAGTGATCCTGGGTGAACAAAGCCTTCTGTTGCTCGCGCTGGTGCGCATCTTTGTTGGATTACTCTGGTTCCAACAACTGGCCTGGAAAATGCCTCCAACCTTTGGGGGCCTGCGCCGCTACGTGGAAAGTGAAGCACAGCATACCTTCCTTCCTGGATACAGCTTTATCCTCACCAACGTGTTTCTCACGCACTTTTCCCTCCTGGGAGCAGGCATCTGGGCCGCGGAACTGCTGGTTGGGATCACGCTGCTCTTTGGCCTCTTCACACGCTTTGGAGCTTTGCTTGCCCTCTTGCTCTCCGTGCAGCTCTATGTGGGTCTGGCCTATGCACCAGGCGAGTGGTATTGGACCTATGGGATGCTCGTCTTGACTTCCCTGGCGCTGGTCGCCGTTCCTACCGGGCGCCGTCTAGGGATTGATCAATGGCTCGCCCCTCGTGTGCAGCACGCCGCTCAGACCTCGCGGCTGGCCCGCTTGGCGTCCTGGTTGGTCTAAAAGGAAAGGCAGCATCCTATGTACAACACATTCTTACAAGGCGTGCGTGCAGGAGCCCTGGCAGGTCTGCTACTCGTTGGTCTCTTCTTTGTCGATTATGGACCTGCCACTTCTCTCTCGACGGTTGCACGCTGGTTTGCCCTCGATGGGAACCCGTGGAGTAAGCTCATCGGGGCAATGCTCCTGATGCTGCTAGGAGCGCTGTTTGGGGGGATCTTTGGCAGTGTCTTTGGGAGGCAATCACGTTCCCCTTTCCAATCGCTACTCATTGGGCTGGCAACTGGACTCTGCTGGTGGGTAGTGCTGATCCTTCTTCTCTCGACAGTGCTCCGACACATCCAGCAATCTGTCTATGGGATGTTGTTGTGGTTGGTCACCAGCCTGCTCTATGGGCTGGTTCTAGAAAATCTCTATGGGTGGTTTCAGAAGCGGGAGGCCAGACGAATCCGTCTGAATGGTTAGCAAGACTCATTTTGCGGGGCGAGCGCCACAAAGACCAGAGCCGGGCGTGGCGTAGGGCGCTATAGATCAACTACCAACCACCATTCCCCGATCCGCTCCGAACCCAGTACACTTATCACTCGCGATCCGGCACCTTGCAGCAACCTCGCGAGTTCCCGCGCTGCGCCCCGACGCTCTTCGCTCACATGCGTCACCAGCGTATATACCGTGGCACCTGTAGGCACGCCCTTCATCCCTCCCTGCTCACTCATTAGCAGGCGCGCGACCCGTGCAGGCGTTAGCGCTTCCCCAAACTCCATATCCACCACCGCCGACACGCGCTCCGGTCGGTGTACTATAGCGGCGCTGAGCGGTTGATTAAGCGCCTCCGCGCTCATCATTCCCAGCGCCATAGTGGTTTGCGGGGGTATCACAGGTTCATGTTCGGCGGGCGCCTTGAGCATGTGGTGCCGCGCACCGTCCGCCTCGACAATCACCACATCAGCCCCACCCTTCGTCAGCAGTTCATAGGGCTGATCGGGTTGCAGTCCGGCCAACTTGCCGGCACCAATGGGGCTGCCCGCGACGGTGATACGCTGGTGCTGCCCCCAGGCGGCATTGACCATCTTGAGCAGGCGTGAGGTCTCTGGCGACACGATCAGGGTATCGGTCTCGTCCTGGCGGGGGAGATAGATGTTGGTGGTCGTCGTTGTAATCACACGCCTGCCGCGCCCGGCAAGCTCGCGCGCAAGCGTGTACATGGTGCTTGTCTTGCCACCCGCGCCTACCATGGCAACGAGGGCACGCACCGGTATCTCGATAAGATCTAGAAGCTGTGCCATGTCAGATCCGACCTCGATGCACGTAGGGGCTAGACCCGATCTCGCTTCGCGTAAGGGCGAGGCAAGCCACGCGCTACGGCACGGTGGGCCACGCCCTTCATGCCCTATTCGGCGTCGCCGAAGATGGTGTAGTGCCAGCTCTTGCGGTCCTCGTCGGAGAGTTCGATCATCACATGCTTGATCTGGGTATACTCGTCGAAGGAGTACATCGACATATCCTTGCCCACGCCGCTCTCTTTATAGCCACCGTGCGGCATTTCGGAGGTGATCGGCAGGTGATCGTTGACCCAGACGGTGCCGAATTGCAGGACCTTACTGGCGCGCATGGCCTTGAAGATGTCGCGCGTCCAGACCGAGGCGGCCAGACCGTAGACGATATCGTTGGCCTTGGCCAGCACCTCTTCCTCGGTCTTGAAGCGGCAGACTACCAGGACCGGGCCGAAGACTTCACACTGCACAATCTCGGCAGCGTTGCGATCCTCGGCGATGACGGTCGGCTCAAAGAAGAAGCCCTGCTCCAGGCCTGCCACTTTGGCGCGCTTGCCGCCTGCGACGATGTTAGCGCCGTCGCGCAGGGCGCGCTCGACAAAGCCCTCGACGTTCGTGCGCTGGGAGACCGAGATCAGCGGCCCCATGTCGGTGCTCTCGTTAGCCGGATCGCCAACACGGATCTGCTTGACCTTGCTCAACAGAGACTGCATGAACTGGTCGTAGACGCTGTCCTGCACATAGATGCGCGTGGCCGCGGTGCAGTCCTGGCCGCAGTTGACGTAGCCGCCGACGACCGCGCCGTTGGCCGCCGCCTCCAGGTTGGCATCCTCGAAGACGATGAAGGGCGCCTTGCCACCGAGTTCGAGATGCACATGCTTGATGGTATCGGCACCGGCGCGCATGACATGCTTGCCGCTCTCCGTGCTGCCTGTGACCGAGACCATGTTGACTTTGGGGTGACTCGCCAGCGCCTGCGCCACGCCGGGGCCGCTGGTGACGATATTCAGCACGCCAGCAGGCAGGCCTGCTTCCAGCACGATCTCGCCGAGCTTGAGCGTAGTCAGCGGCGTCTCAACCGACGGCTTGAGCACGACGGTATTGCCCGCCGCCAGAGCGGGGCCGATCTTCCAGGCAGCCATCATAAAGGGATAGTTCCACGGCGCCAGCGACGCCACGACGCCGATCGGCTCGCGACGGATGATGCTCGTATGTCCGCCCGTATACTCGCTGGAGGCCGCGCCCGCCAGGTGGCGCACGGCGCCGGCAAAGAAGTGGAAGTTGTCAATGGCGAAGGGGATATCACTGTCACGCGCCAGCTTGATCGGCTTGCCGGTATCCTGCGACTCCAGCTCGGCCAGTTCCTGGGCATGCACCTCCAGCAGCGCGGCCAGTTTCTCCAACAGCGCCGCCCGCGCGCTGTGGGTCAGACCCGACCAGCGTCCGTCGTCGAAGGCCTCCCGCGCCGCCATCACCGCGCGCTCGACATCCTCTACCGAGCTTTCAGGCACCTGGGCAATCACCTCACCGCTCGCTGGCCCGATATCATCCACCATCTTGCCCGTATGGCTCCCTACCAGTTCACCGTTGATTAGCAGTTTGTACTCAGCCATCGCATAGCCCCCTTCAGAGGTGTATCTGAAAATAATGAGACGCAGTTACGCAATTGCGCAGCAATCAGCGTGCAAAACCACGATTATCGCAACGCAATCACAAAATAGATACGAAATTCTCAAAACTACCAGCATCTATCTACGTTATTCTATCACACACCGACGCCATCAGTTGCCTCCCTACGATAACAGCCGCCCCTTTTCATGTACGGGCGCCGCTGGCCTGCGCCTTGTTAGCCTACGCGCTGTTAGCTTGCGTCCTACGCGCCTTCCCCTACGACAAAGCCACCGTGCGTGTCTCAGTAACATGCATATCGTAGCGCGCGAGTTCGCGGAAGAACGCAGCGACGGGGACGCACATCTCTGGCCCATAGGTGCCACGGCGGGTGATCTCGCCGTTTGCTAGCATACGACCGGCGATAGCCAGAGGGGTGCCAGTATCGAGGGCGCCCGCGCTGATACCCCAGCGAGCATAGGGCAGCACAACGACCTGGTTGGTGATCTCCACCGGTTGCCCAATGGCCTCGCCACTGGTCACGACCCGCAGCACGTCGCAGTCGCGTGGCTCGACCTCTTCGGGGGGAACCATCTCTACCAGGCGCGCCAGGACTTCGCGGGGCGAGACCCTGGCGCCGCGCACATTGAGCGGCTCGTCGCTGCCAAAGCCCAGGTCCACCAGGAACTTGAGCTTGATCATGAAGTCCGAGGGGAAGGCGATCTTGAACGAGACATAACGCACGCCCTTGTCCTGGAACGAGAGCGGGAAGGTCGCGCACTCGGAGTGCAGCGAGTAGATCGCGGTCGCGCGGCCAACCGGCAGCGGGAAGATCAACTCCTCCGCGCCGCTCAGGGGACGCTGCGCATGCCAGACGCCGTCCTGGAAGACCTGCGGCTCCTTCGTGAATTCATCGAGAATGGTGCGCATGGAATAGGGGGCCACCAGCGCGGCCTGCGAGGGCGTGTCGTCGTTGCACCCCAGTTGCACCTGGATGCTGTCAACACGCTCCAGCTTAGCAGCCGCCGCGCGTGCCAGCAAGTTCGTCACACCGGGCGTGCCACCCATACCCATAATCGCGGTGATTCCCGCCGCCTCGGCCTCGGCGTGCAACTCCAT
>JALYVR010000157.1 GCA_030853145.1 Chloroflexota bacterium
GGTTTGGGCCGGGTCCGGGTCCGCGGCTGGGGCCGCTGGTGCCGGGTCCCATGGGGCGACGCGTGCCGAAATTGCCGCCGCCGCCACTGCTGCCACCGCGGTCGCCGTAACCACCGCGATTGGGAGGTGGCGGACTGCCGCCGCGATCACCGTAGCCGCCACCGGCAGGCCGGCTGCCGCCACGATCGCCGTAGCCGCCGCGATTGGGGGGCGGACCCTCGCGGTCGCGTCCGTAGCCGCCACCCATGCTGCGACCGGGACCGCCGCGACCGGGACCGCCGCGACCGCGCTCGCTATCCAGTTCCGCCGCGCTGGGCATCTCGCCGCTCAGGGCGGCCCGCCGCGAGAGATTAACGCGTCCCTGCGGATCGACCTCGATCACCATTACGGTGATCTCGTCGCCGACCGAGACGACATCCTCCGGGCGCATCACCTGGTAGTCTGCCAGTTGCGATGTGCGCACCAGGCCCTCTTTGCCAGGCAGGATCTCGACGAAGGCGCCGAAATCCACCAGCCGGCGCACCGTGCCGGTGTAGATGCGGCCCACCTCGACCTCCTCGGTCAGGGCGCGCACCGCGTCCATGGCGTGCTGCATGGCATCGCCGGAGACCGCCGAGATGTTGACCGTGCCATCGTCCTCGATGTCGATCTTGGCGCCGCTCTCTTCCTGGATCTTGCGGATCATCTTGCCGCCTGGTCCGATCACCGCGCCGATCTTATCGGGATTGATCTTGACGCTCTGGATGCGTGGCGCGTACACCGAGAGTTCCTCGCGTGGCGCATCGAGGGTGTCGAGCATCTTCTCCATGATATACATGCGGCCTTCGCGCGCCTGCTCCAGGGCTGTGGTCATGATTTCGTAGGTAATGCCCTTGACCTTGATGTCCATCTGCAGGGCAGTGACACCATCGGCGGTCCCGGCAACCTTGAAGTCCATGTCGCCCAGAGCGTCTTCGATGCCCTGGATATCGCTCATCACGGCCCACTTCCCGGCGCGCTCGCCTTCGCCCGTGATCAGACCCATGGCCACACCGGCGACGGGTGCGTGAATAGGCACGCCAGCATCCATCAGTGCCAGCGTGGTCCCGCAGACAGATCCCATCGAGGTCGAGCCGTTCGAGGAGACCACATCGGAGACCGCGCGGATCGTATAGGGGAACTCCGACTGTGAGGGGATAACCGCCGCGATCGCGCGCTCGGCCAGCGCGCCGTGTCCAATTTCGCGGCGACCAGGGCCGCGCAGGGGCTTCGTTTCGCCAGTTGAGAATGGCGGGAAGTTATAGTGATGCAAGAAGCGCTTGCTCTCGCTGGAGCCAAGGTTATCGAGTATCTGCTCCTCGCCGGGCGAGCCAAGCGTAATCACGCTCAAAACCTGCGTCTGCCCGCGTGTGAAGAGCGCTGAGCCGTGCGTGCGTGGCAACAGGCCCACCTCGCAACTGATGGGACGGATCGTCTTAAGGTCGCGGCCGTCCGGGCGCTGCCCGTGGTCGAGAATATTGCCGCGGACGTAGCTCTTCAGCTCCTTTTCATAGAAGCCGATGATCTCCTTCATGCGCTCAGGATACTCGGCGCCCAGCGTCTCTGCCAGGTCCCGCTGCACCAGGCCCAGCGCCGCCGAACGCACCACCTTATCAGGATTATGCACAGCCGCCTCAAAGCGCGGGTGGACGAACTCGGCGACCTTGCGCTTGAGTTCTTCGTCAACGGGAGGAGCCTGGAAGGGGCGCTTGGCGACGTTCACGGCCAGCGACAGCTTCTCCTGCATCTTCACAATATCTTGCAGCGCCTCCTGTCCAAAGCGCACCGCTTCGAGCATGGTGTCCTCTGGGAGTTCCTTGGCGCCAGCCTCGACCATCATCACCGCGTCGGCGGTGCCGGCGATAGTCAGGTCCAGTCGGCTCTGGGTCAACTGCGACTCCAGCGGGTTAATCACCAACTGATCGTTGATGTAGCCTACGCGAACCGCGCCGACCGGGCCGGAGAAGGGGATATCCGACACGCTGAGGGCCGCCGAGGCGCCCACGATACCTAGAATATCGGAGTCATTTTCCTGGTCTACCGAGAGGACAGTAATCACAACCTGGACATCGTTGCGGTAGCCCTTGGGGAAGAGAGGACGCAGGGGACGATCAGCGAGACGACAGGCGAGAATGGCATGCTCGGTGGCCCTACCCTCGCGTTTGATAAAGCCACCGGGGATCTTCCCCGCGGCATACATACGTTCTTCTACATCAACGGTCAATGGGAAAAAATCAATACCTTCACGGGGTTCATTGCTGCCAACTACTGTTGCCAGGATCACGGTATCCCCATAACGCAGCAGCACCGCGCCGCTGGCTTGCTCCGCCACACGACCGGTCTCAATACTCATGACGCGGCCGCCGATGACGGCTTCTTGACGATGTATCATACTTCCTCCGACTACTAACACCCCTGCATAAACTCTCTGCCTCTATTCCAATCGCACAGTTTTTGCTTAACAGCGGCTGGGGGTGTTTCTTAAACAACTAGCATCCCCTGCTCATAGGTACACTTTGTTCTGTATTCGCTGCTTGTCTCAACCTATATCCAGTTTGAGAGCAGGAGCAGTCGCGTATATCTTTTTCGTGAGAGCAAGGATTGCGGTCCCTCGTGCCCTCGCTGGTCTACGCGTCCACTGGCCCTGGTGGCCGCCCGTTCTATGGGCGAAGACGCGCGCATTGCTTACCTTACCGGGTGTGGTGGGGATGCCCTCTGGATCGATCCGTTACTGCTAACCGTAACCGAGTTTTTGTCTCCCTGCTCGTTCTCGTTTCTACTACCATCTCTGCTCAACAACTCAACGCTACACCCGTCCAGTACTGGAGAAGATGGGACCGCGGTCGGTCGGGCCATGTTGCCATAGACGCTCGTTGAGTAGTGTTGCGGCGTCCGCCATCCCTGTGCCGACCGCATTGGACACAACCATCTGCTTAGTGGCGCAAACCAAGCTTCGCGATCAGAGCGCGGTAGCGGTCAGGGCTTTTTTTGCTGAGATACGCCAGCAAGCGCCGGCGCTGCCCAACCAGTTTCAGCAGCCCGCGTCGAGAATGCAGATCGTGCTTGTGGATTTTCAGGTGTTCGGTAAGCTGATTGATGCGCGTCGTCAGGATAGACACCTGCACCTCCGGCGAGCCGGTATCAGCCTCGTGAATGCGGGAGTTCTCGACGATCCCTGTTTTATCTTCGAGTGTCAGTACCACCTCTGGTTCACCTCCTCATGAATTAAGCGTGGGCAAGAAAACTACACATGCCATTATAGCATGCGCGAACGCTAAGAGTCTAGCTCCATTGGGACGTGCTCTCGCACCTCTCGCCCGCCTCCCGATAATCCGTAGGGGCGCCCGTACTGGCCGACGCGGGCGAGGCAAGCCATCGCCCCTACGGGTTTCGGGGGTCACGGGATTGCCAATTGCCCCTATGGATATTGGGATTTTGTTAGAGGCGCGATAACAGCACCTCTGCGGTCTCTACGTACCCCGCAACGAGCGGGCTTGTAAACGGCGCCCCTACTGGATGGTGACTTTGGCGCCCACCTCGGTCAGCTTGTCGGCGATCTTCTGGGCCTCTTCCTTGGAGACGCCTTCCTTGACGGGCTTGGGGGCCTCGTCAACGACGGCCTTAGCCTCTTTCAGACCCAGGCCAGTAAGCTCGCGCACAACCTTGATGACGTTGATCTTGTTGGGGCCGATCTCGCTGAGGATGGCGTCAAACTCCGTCTTCTCCTCAACAACGGCGACGGGAGCGGCCTCGGCGGCTGCGGCGGGGGCCGGACCGGATGCGACCGGCGCGGCACTCACACCCCATTTGTCCTGCAGCGTCTTGGTCAGCTCAACGAGTTCCAGGACATTCAGCTTCTCGATATCCGCGATAATGGTGTCAAGTGACATAATTTCTTTCTCCTCCTGATTGATCGCTATGCGTATAGCGACTCTATTCGGCGGGCGTGCTGTTCATTTGTTCGGCGCGCGCCTGAATGACATAACATAGATCGCGCAATGGCGCGGTCAGCAAACTGTAGGTTGTGGATAGCGGCCCCTGGATAGTACCGACGATCTGGGCCTTGGCCGAGTTCTTGCCGCCGGGAATCTTCGCCAGGTTTTCGACATCGGTCGCGCTGAGTGTGCGCCCGCCAAGTATTCCTGACTTGAGCAAGACGATCTTGGACGTGCGCACGTAGTCGGATATAGCCTTGGCGGCAGCTACCTCGTCATCGTAGCCGAACGCGACCGCCGTCTGGCCCTTGAAGATGTCCGGGTTGACCCCAGTCATGTTGTTGCGCTGCGTCGCGATGCGCAGTAACGTGTTCTTGGCGACCTGAAACTCTACCCTGGCAGCGCGCATCTTGTTGCGCAGGTCGTTCATATCCTTAACGGTTAGACCCTGCGTCTGGACCAGGATCGCCACCGTCGAACGCGCCAGTTTCTCGGCCAGCTCGTCGATCTTCTCCGCTTTCTCCTGTGTGGGCATAACGCTCTCCCTCCTTTCGTAAAACTTCCATCTTGTACAACTTCTATCGAATAAAGAAAAATGACCTCAGGCTGATCGCCGAAGGTCATGAAGAATGTGTATTCCGCGCTCGCGCTCTGCGACCGACCCCGGTTAGCCCCAGGCGATCGTAGAACACAAGACCTGTGAATAGACGTTCCCTCGGCAAGCTGATACCACTACCCGGCATCATTTGCACGCGCGTAGGCGCATACTTGCTGTCTTCGGTTCACCAGAACTCAGGTGATGCCCTCCAGGAGGAGGGGCCACCCGTTCCGTAGCGCGTGGCTTCGGCTCCTCTTGCCCGCCGACAATGCCTCGCCCTACGGAACTATGATAACGGTTTGAGCGCAATGGCTGCGGGCACATCCAGGCGCACGCTGGGCGACATCGTGGAGGCCAGCACAACACTCTTGACATAGCTGCCCTTAGAGCCACTCGGCTTGGCGCGCATCACGGAGTCGATGACTGACGTGATATTCGCCATCAGCGCATCTTCGCTGAACGAGATTTTGCCGGCCGGGACATGCAGTAGCGCGGTCTTGTCAACCCTGAACTCGACGCGACCGGCCTTCACATCGCGAATGGTCCGGGCCACATCGAAGGTAATGGTGCCAGCCTTAGGACTCGGCATCAGGCCGCGCGGACCCAGCTTCTTACCCAACCTGCCGACCTTGCCCATCACATCGGGCGTAGCGATAGCGACATCGAAGCCAAACCAGTCGCCTTCAACCTGCTTGATGAGGTCATCCAGGCCGGCGAAATCCGCGCCAGCCGCCACGGCCTCGTTGACTTTCTCGCCCTGCGCGAAGACCAGCACCTTCACATCTTTGCCGGTACCAGCGGGCAGCATCGCAACGCCGCGCACCATCTGGTCGGCATGTCGGGGGTCAACGCCGAGCTTCATATGGATCTCGACCGTCGAGTCGAATTTCGCGTAACTTATCTTCTTGAGAAGCGCAATCGCTTCTTGAGGCAGGTAGAGCCTCTCCGGCTCGATAAGCTTCTGTGCCTCCAGGTACTTCTTGCCGTGTGTTGCCATGATCTGTATTAGCCCTCCTTGTGGCAAAGGAACCGCAGTGACTGGCGGGCCCTGATCTTTAAACCAGTAGACTATCTATGTCAATAGTTCTGTTCTGTGAGCGAAGCCTTACTCGATAGTGATACCCATGCTGCGGGCCGTGCCTTCGACCATTTTCTCGGCAGCCTCGATATCATTTACGTTCAGGTCCTTCATTTTTATCTCGGCGATCTCGCGCAGCTTGTCACGACCAATCGTGCCGACCTTCGTGCGGTTGGGGACGGCTGAACCCTTCTCGATACCTGCCGCCTGGCGCAACAGAAATGGCGCCGGTGGTGTCTTCAAGACGAAGGTAAAAGAGCGATCCTCGTACACTGTAATTTCAGCAGGAACAATCAAGCCCGCCTGCGCCTCGGTCTTCGCGTTGTATTCCTTACAGAACCCCATAATGTTGATACCGTGAGGACCAAGCGCGGTCCCGACCGGCGGGGCCGGGGTTGCCTTTCCTGCCTGAAGCTGTAGCCTGACTACAGCCCTGACTCGTTTTGCCATATAATTGCCAACTGCCTTCTTTTTTGTATAAAAACATACTCGGTTACTGTATCACCTTGCGCGATACGCCTCAGTGGCGCTACAATCTAGCACTGCTTTACAGCACATCGCACCATCTGCGTGGTGTATGGCCCTAGCCGGGCAAGGAACCGCATTGCTGCGTCCTATTCCAATAACCAGCGTGAATGCTAGTGTGACGCGTTTCCGCTGTCTTTTGAGATGATCCGCTCTGCATGGATTTCGGTTGCACCATCAGCCGACTTCCCAGAGGTCGCTACGCTCTGATGTGTGAACATCGCACACATTCGAGTGCTTTACAGCACCTTTTCAACCTAGATTTTTTCAACCTGGAGGAAATCCAGGATGACCGGTGTCTCTCGGCCGAAGAACGATACCAGTACGGTCACCTTGTTGCGATCCATATTAATGTCGCTGACCGTGCCGATGAATTCGGTGAAGGGGCCATCAATGACCCGCACACTCTGACCTTTCGCGAAACTGATCTTGGTCTTGGGCTTATCTGTCTCTTTGGATACCTGCTTCAGGATCGACTTGATCTCGTGCTCCTGAAGAGGAATAGGCCGTGTACCAGAGCCTACAAAACTGGTGACGCCAGGTGTGTTGCGCACGACATACCAGGATTCGTCGGTCATAATCATTTCCACCAACACATAGCCGGGGAAGACTTTTCGCTGCACCGTGCGCCGCTGGCCCTGCTTGATCTCCACCTCTTCTTCCATGGGCACTACAACGCGGAAGATCCTGTCACGCATGTTCATGGAGGCGATACGCGCTTCAAGGTGGCTCTTGACTTTGTTTTCATAGCCTGAGTAGGTGTGGATAGCGAACCAGACCCGCTCGCCAACGCCAGCTGCTCCTGCCTTCTGCATGGCTGCATCAGACGGTATACCTGCGTTGTCCTGCTCTTCTTCTCTGGATTGTTTTGTAGCCACAGCGTTTCCCTCGTGCTTTCCTGGTAACAAGCGACCTTACCTCAACTGCCGGTGAGCACCTTGAAGAGCTGAAATAGCCCCAAGTCCGCTAACCCCAATAATAAGCCAACTGCCAGTGAAAGCACAATAACGGCAAAGGTCATGTTGCGAGCGTCTATAAATGTTGGCCAGGTGACTTTGTAGCGCAGTTCATAGTAGGATTCGCGCACGAAACGTCCCGCCGGGGTGCCAAATAGACGAGCGAGCGCGGATGGTCTCTTGTCTCGCCTGGGTGGGGGCGCCGCTCTGCTATCGCGCGCCACGGCTTTGACCTCTTTCGCCTGAACTTTCACCTTTGCGCCGGCCGGTACTTTTGCCTCGACCATCTGGTCCGAACTGACGTTTTTCTTCTTTTCAGTGGCCGATACTTTTGCCTCGACCATCTGGTCCGAACTGACGTTTTTCTTCTTTTCAGTGGTCAATGCTTTTGGCTCAACCATGCGGCCTGAACTGACGTTTTTCTTCTTTTCTGCCATCTTAATTTGCCACGTTCAACCTTTCTCAATCGGTAGTGACCGTGCTGCTCACTGCCTTATTTGGTTTCGCGGTGGGCTGTATGCACACGGCACGTCGGACAGAATTTCCGCAGTTCAAGACGCTCAGGGTTGTTTCGCTTGTTTTTCGATGTACTGTAGTTGCGCTGCTTGCACACTGTGCAGGCCAGGGTGGCTACGATACGGCTCTCTTTTGCTTTGCTAGCCATGCTTTTCTCCGTTCATGTTTCGCGTCTGCCTATTGTACTAAGGGTCACCATTTTTATGATGCGGGAGCGCAATACATGGTTTGCCTATCATCAGAATGCTACGCTACCTTGCGCCCCTCCTCTACAATTATAATGCATGCAGGGGCGCAAGTGACTCGGACGTGATGAATCACGTCCCTACGCTGTTATGAGATGATTTGGGTGCAGACGCCTGCCCCCACGGTGCGTCCGCCTTCGCGGATGGCAAAATGTACGCCCTCTTCCATGGCCACCGGCTGGATCAGCTCGACGGTCATCTCGATGTTGTCGCCGGGGATCACCATCTCCACGCCTTCCGGCAGCTTGATGGCCCCCGTCACATCCGTCGTGCGCACATAGAACTGCGGCCGGTACCCGTTGAAGAACGGCGTGTGCCGCCCGCCCTCTTCGCGCGAGAGCACGTAGACCTGTGCCTTGAACACCTTGTGCGGCTTGATGGACCCCGGCTTGGAGAGCACCTGCCCCCGCTCGATGTCGGCGCGCTCCACGCCTCGCAGCAGGCAACCCACGTTGTCACCGGCCATCCCCTGGTCCAGCAGCTTGTTGAACATCTCTACCCCGGTCACCACCACCGTACGCGTGGCATCCTGCATGCCCACGATCTCGATCGACTCGCCGACTTTGACGATGCCGCGCTCGATACGCCCGGTAGCCACGGTGCCGCGTCCTTTAATGCCGAAGACATCTTCCACCGGCATCAGGAACGGCTTGTCAGTGGCACGCTCGGGCGTGGGGATGTAGCTGTCCACCTGGTCCATCAGCGCCCAGATGCAGGCGGCGTCCGGGTCATTGCGCGAGAGGTCGCCCTTGCTCTCCAGCGCCTTGAGGGCCGAGCCGCGAATGACGGGCACATCGTCGCCGGGAAACTCGTTCTTGGAGAGCAGCTCGCGCACCTCCAGCTCGACCAGTTCGAGGAGTTCCTCATCGTCCATCATATCGACTTTGTTGAGGAAGACCACCATCGCCGGCACCTCCACCTGGCGCGCCAGCAGGATGTGCTCGCGCGTCTGGGGCATGGGGCCATCGGGGGCGCTCACCACCAGGATCGCGCCGTCCATCTGGGCGGCGCCAGTGATCATGT
>JALYVR010000835.1 GCA_030853145.1 Chloroflexota bacterium
GATCCCTACGCGACCCAGGGAGCGCTCTGATGCCGTTGATTGAAGCTTGACAGAGCACTACGTGAACGAGGGAAGGGCAGTTTAGTGGTAATTCAGTACATCGTCGATCACTGCGCGCGCGATGATCAGCCGCTGCACCTGGCTGGAGCCTTCGACGATGGTGAGCTGGCGGGCGTCGCGGTAGAAGCGCTCGGTGGCGGACTCATGCATGTAGCCGATGCCGCCCATGATCTGCAGCGCCTTATCACAGGCCTCGACCGCCGTCTCGGTGGCGAAGGCTTTAGCCATCGAGAGGAAGTGCGCGTGCTGGCGGCCGGCCTTGCCCTCGTCAACGAGCAGAGCCGCCTGGTAGGTAAGCAGGCGCGAGGCTTCGATATGCATTACGACATCGGCGATCATCATCTGGATGGCCTGGTGTTCAATGACGGGCTTGCCGAAGGTCTGGCGCTGGCGTGCGTAGTTGATGGCATACTGGATGGCGCCCTCGGCGGTACCCACGCCGCGCGCGGCGACACAGGGCCGCACCGAGTTCAGGTTCCACATAATGAGCTTGAAGCCGTCATGCTCCTGGCCTACAAGATTCTTGGCCGGGACCCGTGCATCCTCAAAGATCAGCTCGCAGGTCGGTACACCATGCACACCCATCTTCTTGTCTTCTTTGCCCACGCGGAAGCCGGGCGTATCGCGATCCACGATGAAGACGCTGAAGCCGCGCGCGCCCGCCGCGGGATCGGTCTTGGTGGCGACCAGGAAGAAGTCCGCCACGCTGGCGCCGGAAATATAGCTTTTAGTGCCGTTGAGGATATACTCATCCCCTTTGCGCTCGGCGCGCGTGGTGATATTCGCCGAGTCAGACCCGGCGCCAGGCTCGGTCAGCCCGAAGGCACCGCGTAGTTCGCCGCGCGCGGTTCCGCCGCAATACTTTTGCTGCTGTTCTTCTGTGCCGCCCTTCAGAATGGCGGTGGTCGAGAGGCGCGTGAGTAGCAGTATCAATGCGCATGAATTCTCGACCTTCGCGACCTCCTCAACGGCCAGCGCCAGGCCAAAAAGCCCGGCTCCGCTGCCCCCCAGTTCTTCGGGGAAGCCCAGACCAAGCAGGCCGGTCTCTTTGTAGACCTGGAAAATATCTTCAGGGTAAATACCAGTATCGTCGAGTTCGGCGGCGCGGGGCGCAATGACTTCGTTGGCAACGCGGCGGGCAGTGTCACGAATGAGTTGTTGTTCTTCCGAAAGATAAAAATCCATGAGTTTGCAACTCCTTATGCATGCGAGCAGTCAAAAGGCATCGAGTGTACACAAAGGGGGCGTTCTCCGTTGAACGCAGCACTGCCCTTCGGCTTATTATATCACGCTGCCTAATTGGAGGATGGAAAGCGGAGCCTGACTTCACGGTGAGAGACGGAGAAGCGTCTTTGGAGCTTCAAAGACGCCCTGTGTCCCGGCACGCTTCCGTTCACGAATGCGTACGTCGTTCGAGCAAAAACACAGGGATCTCGCGCGTCGTTTTCTTTTGATACTCTCCATAGGGAGAAAACACAGCGGTCGCTGCGGCAAAGGCGCGTTCTCGCTCAGGGCCTGCCAGCAAGCGTGCGGTGGTGGCAAACGTTTCGCTGCCAGTCTCAACGGTGACATCAGGATGAGCCAGCAGGTTGTAGTACCACATAGGGTTTTGAGGTGCGCCTCCTTTGGAAGCGACCGCGATGTAGTGGTCCCCATCAGGAACAGCCATTAAGGGATATACGCGTGTGTGACCCGATTTAGCCCCTGTGGTTGTGAGAAGGATCAAGGGGGCCCAACCCTGCACCTTGCCCCCATTGGCGCGGAACTCCTCAATCACTCCGCGATTATATGCCATGCGATCAGTCTGACTCATGTGTCTATTTCTCCTCTCGATAATGTCTTAGATCATGCCAGTGCCATGAGGCACTGGAGCAACTGCTCTCGCGCTTTGCCTTCATTGGATAGCGGGAGCGGGTGAACCATAACTTCGTCCAGGCCATTTGCCAGCAACTCGGTCAGGCGCCCACTCACGGTGGCTTCATCGCCGGAGATGACCAGAGCCTGAGCCAGCGCATCCAGGCCCGATCCATCGGCAGCAACGGGCAGGCCAGCCTGCTGGAACATGTGGGCATAAAAAGGGAGCTGTGCGTAGCGCTGAAGAAACGGGCGCGCCTGGGCCTGCACCGTCGCTTCATCGGTCGAGAGCGCTACTACCACATGTGCTACCAGTGGGGGCGCCGGGCGATCCTGGGC
>JALYVR010000836.1 GCA_030853145.1 Chloroflexota bacterium
TACCATTTAAAAGGTGCCCATGACCGGAGAAGTGAACCACGACGAGGTCCTGTTCTTGCAAAGCAGGCTGCTGGAGGAAGTCACCTAATTCTATCACCGTTTTTATGGGATCATCGGCAATGACATACCTTGTCTCAGTAAAGGCGCAGGGGGGAGCCTGCAAGGCACGCGCCAGGAACTCAGCATCGCGCTCGGCATATTGGAGGGTGCGAAGACGAAGAAATCCCTGGGGATGATTTGCTCCCATGCAGTAGGCATAGCGTTTTTGGATGTTTGCCACTTGTCCACCTGGCGTATCTACATTTAAAGATTCAGGGTTTATCTATGCTTGGCGGTTCAGATTGAGACTGCCCGGCACTCTGCTCTCTGCTGGAAAAAACCTGGAGGCGCTGGATTTTGGTGCCGTCCCGGTGCTCTTCAATGGTCCAGGTCGTTGCTTGAGTTGGCGGGCTAAGCATATCCAGAATACGCAAAATGATCGGACGCAAGGCCGCGACAAGACCTGCCACCGATGTAATGAGGCCGGCCGTGGCTGTGATAATGGGTACGATATCCTTGCTGCCAGCGGGCGCTGCCGGATCGGCTTGATAGCTAATGTGTAGCGAGGGAAGTTCGCGCTGTAATTCGCGCAAGAGATCGATTCCTTGCCGGTCCAGTAGCTTTTGTGCATCAGGGGAGAGATCGAGAATAACCTGAGCCTCATTAGACATGCTATCTTCCTTACATCGATATGCCCTACAACAAATCAATTTCCGTAAATATAGCAGAATTCCTGTCTTTATGTCAACATCAAATTGCAGACCTACAAGGCCTTGGATCGCATAGGGGCGATGGCTTGCCCATTGACTCCAACAAATTCGTTATATCATAAAGAGGCCCCACTTGTGGTATATTTCGTGTAGGGGGCGCCGCTTCGGCTCCTCTTGTCCGCCGACAAGGCCCGCGCCCTACACGATGAAGAGAAAGGTGTAGAGACGATGACAGTAGAGCCACGAAGAGCACGACCCCAGACAGGAGAGCGTATGAGCGTTACAGAGTATCTTCGGCTTGATGCGCTCTTTCCCAACACGAAGTACGAATATCACGCTGGTATGATCAGATTGATGTCTGGTGGATCAGGAGCGCATGCCACGATTTCCGGTAACATCTATGTGGAGCTGCGGCTCCAATTTCGCTCAGGACCATGTACCGTATATAATTCCGATATGCGTGTCCAGGTGGCACAAGACAAATATTACTTGCCCGATATCTCCGTGACCTGTAACGTTGAGGACCGCCGTAGGGACGTCACATCCATTCGCTCTCCCCGGTTAGTTGTCGAAGTGCTCTCGCCATCGACGGCGAAAGTTGACCGTGTTGAGAAGCTCGCGGCGTACCAGGCATGCCCCACAATTGCCGAAATTGTGCTGGTCGACCAGTTTGCCCCCTATGTAGAGATCTGGCGCCGCACTGAAGAGGATGCGAACACGTGGCACTATGCCCACTATGGATCCGGCGAAGAGGTAGAGTTCGCCAGCCTGAATGTGCGTATCCCCATGGAAGACATCTACCGCGAAATCAATTTCGATGAGCCTCTGTTAGAACAATAACTTAATTACGCTTCAGGTGCAAACAGCCCGAGTGAACAGATAATCTGGGGTTCCTGTACTTCTTCGCTTTCCTCTTGCACGTGACACAGGCGGTTGGCATCACGCAAAGCAATCACGAGATTGGCGAGATCGTCGTCGCTGACGCCCGCGCGCAGTTGACGATTCAAGGTATCGCGTGCGCTCTCCTGGAGAGGGTACCGGTATATCTCGTCTATGGCTTTGTGCAATTCTGGTGGTGCCGGAAAGAGGCTATTTCTGGCGGCTTCGACAAAGTGTACCAGGCGCTGGTAGGTGCGCAATCTGGCTCCCGAACGGCTGCCGAGCTGCCCCGTTGCTCCATGCGTCTCCTCTTCAATGATATGTTCAACTCCACGCCTCACCAGATCGTGCTGTTCCGCAGGCCGTGGCAGCGCGGGCGTCAGGGCATTACAGGCGGCAGCGCGCAGAATGGCAAGTTGCGATTGGGTGACGCTCTCTCCCTGGCGATTAATCCAGGCCAGCGAGTCGTTGCCTTCGGGGGTGCGCATGTAGACCAGCACGCCTTCGGGAGCCTGGGCGCTACTCTGATGCGCGCGCGTCGAGAAGACGACGTTGGGGAGCTTCTCGATGATGTGTTTCAAACCGGGGGCGGCATCGGTGGCGTTCTTCCAGGTCTGGTATGCC
>JALYVR010000837.1 GCA_030853145.1 Chloroflexota bacterium
TATTATCATCGGCGCCAAAGATAAGCGCGCGCACCTGGTGGATTTCGGCATCGCACGCGCCGACGTGGCACGCAACGCGCAGAAGAGACAGACCTCGGCGCTGGGTACCCCCGGCTACGCGCCCCCGGAGCAATACCAGGGCAACGCTGACCCCCGCTCGGATCTCTATGCCCTGGCGGCCACCATGCATCATCTGCTGACGAACCGCGATCCCCGCGAACATGCGCCCTTTACCTACCCGCCTGTCCGCTCGCTCAACCCCAAGCTCTCGCCAGATATCGCGGGCGTGCTCGCGCATGCGCTGGTGAATGATATCACTCAACGCTACCAGAGCGCGGCGGAGATGAAGCGCGATATCGATGAGATCTTGCAGAAGCGTTTCGGGACCACAGGCGATACCAGTACCTATATCCTGGGTACCTCCGGCCCTATGAAAGCTGTGCAGACGCCCGGTGTCGCCGCCGCCGCCGCGAACCCACCGACGCGCAAAGTGCAACAACCTGCACCGCGCCCTGTCCCTTCTACCGCGCGACCCGTCACTCCGGCACCGGCGCCTCGCCCGGCCCCTTACCGGCCAGTAGGCATGCTCGCAGGCCAGCCAGTGCCGGCTCGCAAGAACAATGTGTTCTTCAACTTTCTCCTGTTTGTGCTGGTTATCGTGGTTATCTCCGTCATCGCCTATGCCGGGCTGGGCTACCTGAACGGCCGCAAAGGTACAACGACTGCCAGTGGGACAAACCCTGTGCCGACGGCCACGCAGCCCGCGCCAACTCTGCCTCCTTCCGTAAGCGTGAACGGCCTGGGCGCCTTTCCGGCCACCAATAGCACGAATCCGGAGTATATCGGCGTGAGCGATGGCAGCTTTGCCTTTGACACCAATCGCCCGGATGGCCAATTGAAGAAGCAGGCAGCCGAGCGCTTCACCGCAAAAGATTTTTCCGCCGCGCGCTCGCTCTGGCAGCAGGCTATCAGTGTGGAGTCAAACGATGCCGAGGTCTTGATTTACCAGGAGGACCAGAATGTGCTGGACTCGGGTAGCCCCCATGTGACCCTCGTCGTTGGCACGATGCTTACAGGAAGCTCGGCGACCGTTGGGCGCGATGATCTCCAGGGGGCCTATGTCGCCCAAAAGGAATTTAACGCGGCCGCTGGTTCCGGTGTGCGCCTGCGCCTGCTGATCGCCAGTGCGGGGAGCCAGTCAACCTACGCGACGACGGTCGCGCAGCAGATTGTGAAGGTTGCTCAAGCGGATAAGACTGTGGTGGGCGTGATGGGGTGGCCTTTCAGTTCGTACGCGCTGAATGCTATCAGTCCCCTGGCGCAGGCAGGCATCCCCGTGGTTTCGCAGACGGCCTCCAGCGATCTGCTGAACAATGTCTCGCCCTACTTCTTCCGCGTCGCACCCTCGAATGTCGGCCAGGGAGCCGCGGCGGCTACATACGCCGCTCAGAAGCTGCACGCCAAGCAGGTGGCGCTCTTCTACGATCCCTCCGATGCCTACAGCAGCAGCCTGGTCAATGACTTCAGCACGCCGTTTCTGGCCGGCGGCGGCAAAATCGTGGTCAAAGAGCAGTACACCGTGGGGAAACCTGCCCAGTTGCCCAGTCTCTTGCAAGATGCGCTGAGCCATAGCCCCGACCTGATCTACTTTTCGGGTTATGCCAGCGATGTCGCAACCCTGCTAAGCAGCCTGCCGACCTCCGGCCAGTTTGCGCAGTTGCAGGTCCTGGGGGGCGATGCGCTCTACGAATTGGGTGGCTATAGCAGCTCGCGCCCCGGCTTCAATCGCCTGCATTTCACTGCCTTTGCCTATCCCGACGAATGGATTTACCTGAGACTTGGCAATAGGCAGCCAGCGTTTTTCAACGACTATATCCAGGCGTTCGATCCACAGCAGCAGCATAAGGGCTATGGTTTCACTCGTTCCTCTAACGATAATATCCTCTCTTATGATGCTATGCAGGCCTTGCTGGAAGGCTGCCGCCGCGCGCTTACAGGTGGCAAGCAGTCCACCACCGGTGCCGACCTGGCAACCGCGCTCCGCTCAATCACCGGCTCACGCTCGATCCAGGGCGTGAGCGGGCAGGTCTCGTTTGGGCCCGATGGTAATCCGCTTGATAAAGCTATCGTCGTGCTTGTCGTCAGTTCCGAAGGCTTTGTTCAAATTGAGTCGGTCCAGGGTCGCTTCCTCAAATAATCTGTGGAAGACATAAATGCGCCCTGCTCCACGAGTTCGTAGGGGCGATGG
>JALYVR010000158.1 GCA_030853145.1 Chloroflexota bacterium
GTCCTGGCACAGCGAGAGCAGCTCCAGGACACGACTTTTGCGAAGCCCTGAACACGTAGGGGCGCGGTCTATCCTGTCTGCAAAGAATGTGCTATACTTACAGGAGCAACGCTATCAAGCTTGAACTAGCATGGGAGACGGCCGTGAACCAGCTTATGAACTACTGCACCTGTCTTATCGTTCGTAGAGGAAAGATAGGTAGCTCAGCCCTCTACGGACGTTAGACGTGCTGACGAACATAGACAGCCCATACCTTGTCTCCTGATGCCGCACGTTTCCTCGCCTGAGCTGCACTCTCACACCACAACTCTGGTTCGTTTTTGCCCAATCACACACTTGATAGAGGAGACATGCTCATGAGCAGCGTTTCGACGCAGCCGGTATACCTGTACAACACCTTCAATAGAAAAAAAGAGATTTTCCAGCCGCTCCATCCATCACAGGTTGGTATATACAGTTGCGGCCCCACCGTCTATCGTGACACGCATATCGGGAACCTGCGCACCTTCACCATGACCGACTGGTTGCGCCGCGTGCTTGAATACAACGGCTATGAAGTCCTGCTGGTACGCAACATCACCGATGTGGGTCACCTGCAAAACGATGTCGAGGAGCAGGGTGAAGATCGCCTGGAGCACGAGGCGCGCACCACCGGGCGCTCGGCCTACGAGATCGCCGCCGACTACACCGCGCGCTACCTGGCCGACGTGGCAGAGATGAACATCCTGCCCGCGCACATCAATCCCAAAGCCACCGAGCACATTCCAGAGATGCAGGCCATGATCGCGCGGCTCATCGCGAACGGCCTGGCCTACAGCGTCAACGGGAACGTCTATTACGCCGTCAACCGCTTCCCCGACTACGGCAAGCTCTCCGGCAATACGCTTGAGAACCTGCACCTGGGCGGCCATGGTCGCGAGCAGATGCGCGAGCAACTGGAGGTCGCCGTAGACAAAGAGGAGCCTGAGGACTTCGCGCTCTGGAAATACGGCGAAGAAGAGCGCCAGATGAACTGGCAGAGTCCCTGGGGTCGCGGCTTCCCTGGCTGGCACATCGAGTGCTCCGCCATGGCAACGAAGTACCTGGGTGAGCAGTTCGACATCCACACCGGCGGCACCGACCTGGTTTTCCCGCATCACGAGGACGAGATCGCACAGAGCCAGGGCGCCAGCGGGGAGCCGCCGGTGCGCTACTGGGTGCATGGCGCCTTCCTGGACCTCGCCAACCTGAAGATGTCGCGCTCAAAGGGCAACGTCGTCCTGCTGAGCACCGTCAAAGGCTGGGGATTCGATGCGATGGCCTACCGCTACCTGCTGCTCACGGCGCACTATCGCTCGAAGCTCAACTTCACCGAGGAGTCGCTCACCGCTGCGCAGAACGGCCTGAACAACCTGCGCGAAGACGTGGCCGAACTCCCCCTGGACGCGGATGCGCAAAGCGAGTGGTCGGACGAGGCCCGGCGCCTGCACGCAGGCTTCCATGCCGCCATCAACGACGACCTGGACCTGCCCATTGCGCTGAGCATCACCCGCGAAGCCGCGCGCACCAGCAAGATCGCGCCGGCAGAACGCCGCCGGCTGGTGCTGGATTTTGACAAAGTACTGGGTTTGCGTCTAGATTCAGTGAAGCCCGGCGCGCCCCGGCCGGTCAGCGACGAAGCCCTGGCCCTGGCCCGCGAGCGCGACGGCGCCCGCGCGGCCCGCGATTGGAAACGCTCCGATCAACTGCGCGAGCAGATTAAAGTCCTCGGCTTCGAAGTACGCGACACAGCCAGGGGCACCGAACTGGTGTAAATGTGTACGGGTGTCCTCCCTGGCGGGCACCCTGTGATATGTAGGGGCATCCCTCGCGGGTGCCCTGGAGGAGGCGAAATCATGTCAACCTGGTGGCAAAAAACTCTGGCGGCGGCCGCTGGCCTGGCAGGTGTAGCCGGAGGTACCTACTACCTGCTCATGCGCCGGCCGCTGCCGAAAACGCGGGGCACGTTACACCTGGCGGGACTGCATGAAGAGGTGGAAGTTATCACCGACCGCTACGGTGTACCCCATATTTACGCGCGCAACGAAGACGATCTGTTCTTCGCCCAGGGCTACATCCATGCCCAGGAGCGTCTCTGGCAGATGGACTTCAACCGGCGCGTCGGCTCTGGCCGCCTCTCGGAGATCTTCGGCGAGATCGCCATCGAGGCCGCCCGCTTCAGCCGGCGCCTGGGCATGCACCGCGCCTCCGTCGCCGAGGCCGACCGCCTTCCTGAACACAACAAACGCGTCCTCGATGCCTACGCGTTGGGCGTCAATCGCTTCATTGAAGGCGGCAAACTACCCATCGAGTTCACCATCTTGCGCTTCAAGCCCGATCCCTGGCGCAGCGCCGATAGCATCCAGTGGGCCAAGATGATGGGCTGGAACCTGTGCGGCAACTGGGAGACTGAGATCATCCGCGCGCGCATCATTGCCCGCATCGGTCCTGAGCGCGCCGCCCGGCTGGAGTCCGGCTACGATCCCAAACATCCCTTGATCGTGCCTCCGGGCGTGGCCTACCAGGGCGTCAACCTCGGCCTGCTAGAGCAGTACGAGGAACTCAAGCTCCTCAGCGGCTTCGGCATGCTGGGCGCGAGCAATAACTGGGTCGTCGATGGCAGCATGACCGTCACCGGGTCGCCCATTCTCTGCAACGATCCCCACCTGGGGCAGGCCGCGCCGTCCATCTGGTACGAGTGTCACCTCGTGGCCGGCGATATCGATGTGGTCGGCGCCAGCTTCCCCGGCAACCCTGGTATCGTCATCGGACACAACCAGCACATCGCCTGGGGCGTCACCAACGCCGTCTCCGACGTTGAAGACCTGTACATCGAGAAGTTCAATCCCCAGAACCCGCTTCAGTACGAGTACCAGGGCGCCTGGGAAGAGGCCCAGGTCGTGCGCGAGGAGATCAAAGTGAAAGGCGCGAAAAAGCCCATTATCGAAGAGGTGCGCATCACTCGCCACGGACCTATCCTGACGAGCATCCCGCGCACTGCTTTGCCGCATGTGGCCAGCGGCGGCAATGGCGCGCACGAGGAGCAGCCGGAGGAACTGCCGCTGGCGCTGCGCTGGACCGGACTGGAGCAGTGCAATATCCTCTCGGCGGTACAGAAGATGAACCGCGCCACGAACTCGGAGGAGTTTCGCGATGCTCTGCGTGACTGGGATGTGCCGCCACAAAACGTGGTCTATGCCGACAAGAGCGGGAACATCGGCTATGTGATGGCGGGCGCGATCCCCGTGCGCGCCAGGGGCCAGGCGCTGTTGCCCGTGCCCGGCTGGACCGGCGAGTACGAGTGGACCGGCCTCATCCCCTTCGATGAGCTACCGCAGACCTACAACCCGGAGCAGCATTTTATCGTCACCGCCAACAATCGCGTGGTCACAGACGACTATCCCCACTACATTAGCCACGAATGGCTCAACGGCTACCGCGCGCAGCGCATCCGCGACCTGCTCACCAGCAAGCCCAGGCTCGCGCTCTCCGACATGGCGGCCATCCAGTCCGACCAGTACTCGCTCCCCGCCGAGGAGATCGTGCCGCGCGTGATACAGCTTCAGCCTGAAACACCTATAGAGGCGGTCGCCCTGGAAGCGCTGCGCGCCTGGAACTATGTGCTGGCCCCTGAGAGCACCGGCGCCGCCATCTACGCCACCTTCCTCCACAAGCTGGAGCGCATCGTCTTCAGCGCGATGCTCGGCGACGACGAGATGCTGGTCTATACCTACCTGGGCATGGGCTCGACCATCCTCGCGCTGCAGAACGGCTATGCCAGCCGCACCCGGCCGCTGCTCATCCGCCTGCTCACTGAGCGCAACGACGCCTGGTTCGCTGACTCCGCCATCCCCAACGGCCCCCGCTCGTGGGATGCCGCGCTCGCCAGCGCCTTCCAGGCCGCCGTCACGGATCTGCACGAGAAACTGGGCCTTGATGTGACGCGCTGGCGCTATGGCGACATTCACAGGATGACGTATAACCACCCTCTGGGAGCAGTCAAGCCGCTGGACAAGATCTTCAATCGCGGCCCATACGCCGTTGGCGGCGACATCGATACCGTCAACATGGGCGCAACGCTGCCCAGGCAGCCGGAGACCGTCGTCACGGTTCCTTCGTTCCGCCAGATCGTCAACCTGGCGGACCTGAACGCCTCGCTCTCCGGTCACGCGCCCGGCCAATCCGGCCATCCGGCCAGCAAGCACTATGATGACTTCATCAAGCCCTGGCTGAAGGTTGAACACCATCCGATGCTCTGCGAGCGCGAGGCTATCGAGCAGAACGCCGACGGCACCTTGCGCATGATGCCGGAGTAGAGACTATTAACGACTTGCTTCCCCGCAGTGCTGATGGCTTGGTAGATACAGAAAGGGGATTTGCCATGAACACGGAAACCAAAGACGTAACCGACTTCTTATCAATCGAAGGGACCCATGCGGATATCTTCACGATTGTGCAGGAGGCGCCAGACGACGAGCAAGCTGCGCAACAGATACAGGACTACGTGCTCCAGCAACGCAAGGGACCACCAGAACTCTACCAGCACTTTGAACAAGGTGGCGGGGATCTGGGGAACGTTGACTGGGTAGTGGTTGCGCAGGCGTTCAAATCGGATTAGAACATTGTTCATGATTGTTCGGTGGCCTCACTTGTTCTATATATAGCCGCAACGCGTGAACCGGGAGTCACAAGCGACAAACATGAGTTACCCCGAATTTTGAGAACAGGTGTTCGAGCCTCGATTGGAAGCAGTCGAGGCTCGAACACAACTGGGAAATGAAAAGACAATCACAGATCCACCATGTCAATCAGCGGTCAGCTCTCCTCTCTTCGCCGAGGAAGCAGACCGCGTTCGAATGCAACAGCCACAGCTTCTGCCCTCGAATCAACATTTAGCTTGATGTAGATACTGTTTAGATAGGACTCGACCGTGCGACGTGTAATGCCCAGGCGAGCGCCAACTTCTTTACTGCGTTCTCCAGACGCGATTCCGGATAACACTTCCCGCTCTCGTGCCGTCAGATGGAAGTCATTGTTCTCTTGTAGCGCTGATGGAGAACTGCCGCCACGTGCTGCGTGATGCAGAATGCGTTTCATCACGTCTGGTTGTAGCAACATATCGCCACGGGCAGCGCTCTCTATCGCTTGCAATACGGTGTCAAGGCTGCTCTCTTTCAGCAAATAGCCACGTACACCCGCTTGAAGGCTACGCAGCATCAGATCGTCCTCATCGTAGGTAGTCAAGACGACAATAGCGATCTGCGGCCACTGGGTACGTATACGTTCAATTGCCTCTAACCCATCCATAACAGGCATACGCAAATCCATCAAAACCACGTCGGGTTGAAGCGAACCGATCAGCTGAAGTGCAGCACTTCCATCAGCGGCTTCACCCACCAACTCAATCCTTTCTTCCATGCCAAGCATCAAGCGCAGGCCAGAACGGACTATTGGGTGATCGTCGGCGATGATCACGCGAATCTTCTCAGACATAGGTGTGATCCTCGATGCTCGAAGTGGAAGAGGAATGAGTGGCCCCCATGTGAGGTGGGTCAAGGCTGCCTGATGGAGCAAGAGGGACACGGAACTCAAGTGTCGTACCCTTTCCATCTGAACTGTTCACAGACAATGTTCCCTCTACCAGATGAGCCCGTTCTTGCAGCCCCAGCAATCCATAATGACTGGTGTAGAGAGCCTGGTTGGCAGGGTCAAAGCCCTGACCATCATCCTGCACTGTGATCACAAGCCACTTTTCCACTACCTTTGCTTCTACACTCACCTGGTGAGCATGGGCATGGCGTGCCACGTTGTTTAACCCTTCGCCGATGAAGCGCAGGACATGTTCGCAAGCGTGAGCAGGAGTGTGAATCAGGTCGTTCAGGTCGGTGTGATACACAATGCCCGTCGTCTGGAAAAAATGCGTGATCTCTTGCTGAACCGAGGAGATGAGTTGATCAACGTGAGGTGTTCTGGAACGTAGATCGGTAATGGCATGTCGCGCATCCTGCAACGTCGTGCGTGCGTCGGCGAGTGCCTGGCTAAGTACCTCTTGTGCCTGCTGATAGTTCTTGCGATGCACCTGAGCAGAAGTGACCTCCAATTGCATGATCATCCCAGCTATTCCCTGTGCCAGGGTATCATGCAGTTCGCGTGCTATGCGCTGGCGCTCGGCGAGCCTGGTCAGCGTTTCAATTTGCCTGGATGATGCCGCTAACCTGCTATATGCTCCCTGTAGCTCCAGGTGCGCCTCTTCGAGCTGTCTTTGAGACTGGGATTGCTGCGCGTACAAAATCAGGTATCCCAGCACGAAAAAGACAATCGTTGTCAGATCGGAGAAGCTCCAGATGTTGAGCCAGGCCGCCAAAAGCATTTTAGGAGGAATATCTCGAGGGAGGTTGATGCTATGCAAGACAAAATACAGCAATAGGCAGCTCATGCCAACCAGCAGCGCCGGAGCAGCACGTTTGAACATGGCTGCCGCGCACAGTGTCAGCACCAGATAGAAATGCAATGCATAGAAACCCAATGTGAGGTCATGCCTCTGCAGCATCCGCTGCATGACTGCAACGAGCAGACTCTGGAGCAAGAAATAGAGCCAAAAGAACCGGGGCTGCACACGCTCAGAAAGCCCACTCCAGAGCAAAAAGCTATAGAGTGCAGCGAGCAGGAGAAATATGAGGATCGATTGAGGCGGGTTTGTGGAATCATGAGGAGATGGGGGGAGTGCCCTAACAAGTCCGCCGCTATGACTACTCCCAAAATTCGAGTCATTACTGCCCAGAAGCGCTCCGACAACCGCCATCGTTATCCAGAGCAGTAGAAACCAGCGCAACGGCTCTTTCGTCAAAATTCTCTTCATCATGCAACAGTCTCTCCCTCGCTGATGGAACCTCTTGAGATTCCATAGTATACCATCAATTGCGAACCGCGCCCTCCCCAAAATTACTACCGTAAAAAGTGTAGCTTCAACAAATATTTCCCCTAGGGAAGTTCCACGATGACGAGAGCTTCGTAGGTTGCTAAAGTAGAGGGTGTGAAAGGTAGACAGGAGCAATCTATGCAACTTATTCATTCCTGGGGAACAGAACGGACTTCGTCATTTTATCAACATGTTCTTCAAACTCCTTTATGTCAATATAACGATGTTCGGGCTCCCTGGAAAGAACTCTGGCTCAAAGATGAAACCAGGCAGATCACCAAAGCTTTCAAGTTTCGAGGAAATTGCTATCGACTTTTGTGTGGGCTCTCAACGGAACAGGTCGTGACAGCAGCTTCCACAGGAAGTCACGGATTGGGACTTTCAATAGCTGCTCGCATCCGTGGTGTTCAGGCTCGCATCTTTGTCCCTGCTAAAACGGCTCACGTCAAGATAGCGGCGATAGAGGCGAATGGAGCGACCGTCGCGAAGGTGGATGGTGACTATGAGCAAGCCAGGTTGACTTCTGTATCTTTTGCGGAGGGAGCGGGAGCAACATATATTTCTGGATTTGACGATCACGATATTATCACAGGCAATACCAGCCTCTTTTCTGAGATTGAGGACCAGCATTCTCAAGACTTCGACGTGGTGTTCGTGCCGGTTGGAGGTGGAGGGCTGCTTGCGGCCTGTCTTCAATACTTTCAGAATCAGGAGAAAAGGGTGAAGATCGTTGGGGTTGAACTTGATAGCGCCCCGGCGATGTCTCTCTCTCTCGCTCACGGGAGGCGAGTGATATTAGAGCAGGTGGTGGGCCGCGCCGAGGGACTCCTGGTTCGGCAGGTCGGGGCTATTCCTTTCCAGATCGCACAACAGGCCCGGGATCTTGAGATATTTCTGGTTTCCGACGCACAAATCGATCAGGCTATTCGTCTGCTCTGGCAGCATAATGGCATTCGCGCCGAAGGAGCGGGAGCGGCTGCACTCGCGGCTGCATTGCTCTATCCACAGGCGAGCCAGGATCAAAAAGCCGTCGCTGTCGTTTCCGGTGGCAACATCGATGAAGCAGCCTTTCAAGAGGCACTTGAAAGCCCAGATCTGAATGGTCCGGCTTAAAAGAGTTTTTTTGACAATAGCATCTTAGAGAAAGAAAGGAGCATAAGGGATGTTTTCTTACCATGATATTCTGCAAGGGAATGACGGGAAAATCCAGCTACTGAGTGGTATTCCTCCCGATCCAGACCTCCTTTTCCGCTCAGCTCAGCATGACAATCGTCAAGTAGGACCTGGCGATCTCTTCGTTGCGATCAAAGGGGCAAGGGACGATGGACACGGATTCATCCCTGCTGTTGCACAGGCGGGTGCCCTGGGCGTCCTCTGTACCGAACCTGCCAGTGATGTACCTCCTCACTTTCTTCAGCTGGTCGTTCCTGATGTAGTAGAGGCCCTGGTTGCCACTGCACGAGTTCGTGCGAAACGTCAGCAGAACACAACCATGATCGCTCTTACTGGCAGTAATGGCAAGACCACGACAAAAGAGGCCGTCGCTGCCGTCCTGAGCCAGCAGGCACCTATCCTCAAAACCTATGCCTCCTATAATAATGAGGTGGGCCTTCCCTTAACCCTGCTGCGTTTAGAGCCTGAGCACCGCTATGCTGTGCTGGAGATGGGGGCTGAATGGGTGGGCGAACTGACGTGGCTATGTAGCATTGTCCGTCCCGACTGGTCGATTGTCACCAACGTTGGCTCAGCTCACCTCAAAACCTTTGGATCTCCAGAGCGAGTTGCGATAGCCAAGAGTGAACTGGTAGAGGCGCTCGCACCAGATGGCATTGCTCTTCTCAACTACGACGATCCTCAAGTGCGTGCTATGAGTCAGAAAACCCGGGCTCGTGTCATGTACTACGGTCTGGATAAGAGAGCCGAGG
>JALYVR010000838.1 GCA_030853145.1 Chloroflexota bacterium
GCCTGGAGGTGCTGATTGTACCCGTTGGCGGTGGGTCCGGCTGCGCGGGCGCCTGTCTCGTCGCGCAGACGGTCAAGCCGTCCATTCGCGTCATCGGAGTGCAGGCCGAGGCCTCCCCGGCGGCCTACGAGTCGTGGCGGCAACAGCGCCTGGTCACGGCGCCCAATGCCACCATCGCCGAAGGTCTGGCGACCGGCTCCGCCTTTAGCCTGCCGCAGCAGATCATGCGGCAGTCGCTGAAAGAATTTGTGCTGATCCCCGACGCGGCGATTCTCCAGGCCATGCTCTGGCTAATTGAGCGCGCTCATACCCTGGTCGAAGGGGCCGGCGCGGCCTCCCTGGCCGCTGCGTACCGGCTGCGCGAAGAGTTGCACGGCAAGCGCATCGGGCTGGTCTGCTCTGGCGGGAACGCCTCGTTGGCTCAACTTAAGCAGGCTCTGGCTCTGAGATCCGACGTATAATCTCGTTGCTATACTGCATGCCATAAGATGTATAGGATAGGTGTCATCGCCGATAATGGCAAAATTAGCGTCGATGTGTTGCCCCTTTCGTCTGAAACGTGACATCACCCGCACACATGGGTTATGATTAGCGCTAAGAGACGCTATCGCGAAAAAGGAGGGGCTTTGGATGACGGATTTACCCAGGCTTGCCGACCTCTTGAGGTCCAGAAATACGGTTGAGGCCAGGATCGCGGCCCTGATTGAGCAGCCCGCGACTATTCAGAATGTCGGTGAGCATATCGCCGCCGCTATTTTCGGCGTGGCACTCGAAGAATCCGCCAAAAGCAGGGGCAGCGACGGGCGCTTCACACGTGGACCGCTGGCAGACTACACCGTCGATATCCAGTGGCATATCAAACACGACGGACTGCTGCATATCCGGCCCGACGCGCTCCCCGACTACTATCTCGTGCTGGCAGGCCCAAAGGTCACGGCGAGCACGCTTCGGAGCCTGGCTAGCCCCTGGATTATCGAAACGGTCTACCTGTTTGACGCGTCTGAACTCCTCAATGCGCTGCACGAACGCAAGGTCCAGGTGGGGACCGGCACCAGCGTCACAGGCCCGCTCTGGGAGCGCTCCGAGGTCTATCCGAGACAGGTGAGTACGAAGCTGCCGCTCTCACGCGAGGAGCGTAGCCTGCTCGCTCTCTTTCAACAAGCGTAGTACAGCGTGCAATAAGGAAGTATCGACATGGTATACAACATGCGCCCCTATACCGGCGAGGTGGATCGCCAGCGCGTGCTCGCTTTCCGTCGCGCCTGCACAACGCCTGAGAATATGAATGATTATCCCACGGTCACCGATATGCAAGAGCTACTTGATCCGCTGGTGATAGGCGCGGGCGAGCGCGATACTGTGCGCCTGTGGGAAGATGACAGGGGCGAGCTACAGGCCTTTGCGATACTGCATTTCCCATACTGCAACCTCTACTTTTATGTGCAGCCGTGCGCCCAGGATGAAGAGATCGCGCGGCAGATTATCGACTGGGGAACTGACCGCGTACGGGCTTTCGGTCAGGCGCGCGGTCAGCGTGTGATGCTGGATACCAATTGTCGTAATACCGATAAAGCCCGCCTGGCTCTGCTGGAGGGCAGCGGCTTCACCCGGCAAGAGGCCTATACCCTGCGTATGACTTGCTCGCTGCTTGCTACACTCTCATCCTTTCGGCTGCCCCATGGTTACATGCTGGGTCATGTGGCCGGTGAGCATGAGGTTGAATCCTACGTGGCGCTGCATCGCGCGGCATTCGGCACCGAAAACATGACCGTTGAAGCGCGCCTGGCCACCATGAGAAACCCGGATTATATCCCGGAACTTGATCTTGTCGCCGTGGCCCCCGATGGCACCCTGGCCGCTTTTTGCTTTTGTCAGGTGTATCGCGAGGCAAACGCGCTCAACAGACGTGCGGGGGGAGAGATTGCCACCATCGGAACTATCCCCGCCTTGCGTCATAAGGGCCTGGGACGAACAATGCTGCGAGCGGGCATGCATGCCTTGCAAGCGCGTGGCATCGCTACGGCGGTCCTTGGTACTAGCAGTGAAAATGCCAGCGCACAATCCCTTTTCCTGGCAGAAGGATTTCATATAGCTGAAGAAATATTCTGGTACAGCAAGTCAGTTGATCCCGCGTAGTACTCTGTCAAGCGTCATTCGGCAGAGTAGCGGGCGATCCCCCTCATTCGCGTAGGGATTCGGCTTGCCGCATCCGTGTGAGCGGCCCTTGGGCCGTGTCCGCC
>JALYVR010000159.1 GCA_030853145.1 Chloroflexota bacterium
TCGTGATGCTGTCGGCGAACAGGCGGGCTTGTCAACCGCACCCCTACTAGAAGAACCATATTCGACGTGCTATACTAGCCATGACCTATTATTCGATTTTTGCCCTTTCAGGTGGGTATAAAATACAGGAGAAATGAGCATATCTATGGATGACATGCAGAACGCAACCAATGATACCCTCGACATCCAAAATGGCGCTGTAATGCCAGAAGTGCAGCCGGAAATGAATGCCGAGGAGCAGGAGTGGACGGACAGAGGCAATGCCGCCGCCGCGCAGGGAGATTACGAGGGCGCGGCCGAGTCCTTTGAGCGAGCCGTGACGGCCAACCCCACGAGCGCCCGTTCGCGCTACAACCTCGCGCTGGCACAGCAATATTTCGGTGACAAAGAACTTGCCATCGCGGGCTATCGCCGGGCCATCGACCTCGATCCAAACCTCGTTGAGGCCTATACGAACCTGGGAAACCTCTACGGCGAACTTGGGATGTACGAGGATTCCCTGGAGACCTTTCAGGAAGCCTTGGAGTTGAACCCGGAAAATCCCGACCTCTATGTGAGCCTCGGGGATACCTATCGCCTGCAAAACCTGTACCAGGATGCCGTGCAGGCCTATCGCCAGACCTTGATTCTTGATCCTGAGAACGCGGTAGCTGCCGATAACCTGCGCGATGTACGCGAGCGCATCAATAACCAGCTCCGGCGCATTATGGCGCAGGAGCAGACCATCGACGAGGAACCCGGCGACGCTACCCGTTATGCCGAACTCGTCAGCCTCTACCTGGATATGCGCCGCTATGACGAGGCGCTCTCCATCGCAAATCAGATGCTCGCGCTCGATCCCAATAGCCGCACGGCCTATGATATGCTGGCCTCGGCGTATGAGCAGATGGGCGAGCGCGACCAGGCGGCGGAGACCTACGCACAGATCACCCAGATCTCCCCCGACGATGCCGAAGCCTGGGAACATCTTGGCTCCTGGCGCTCTCTGCAAGGGGATACCCCGGCGGCGATTGACGCCTACACACAGGCCGTTCAGCTTGATTCACAGCGCCAGACCGCGCGTTTCAGCCTGGCCGAAGCCTATTTAGAGGCCGAACGCTACGAGGAGGCCAGGGGCGCGTACCAGACGCTGATTGATGCGAGCGATGAGTTACAGACGGATAACCAGGCGGCAGCCTACGCGGGCCTGGCGGATACCTACAACTCGATGGAGCGCTACAACGAGGCCGCTGATACCGCTAAGACGATGATGGAGAAGTTCGAGGACGATGCTGAGGCCTACTACCAGCTCGCAACGGCCTATGACGGCCTGGGGCGCTACGATGAGGCTATCGAGAACTACGAGAACGCCATCGAGATCGATCCGCTCAATCCCGACTACTACAATGATCTCGCGGACACCTATCGCGAAGTGAAGCGCTACGACGAGGCCATCGATATGGCCCAGCAAGCCATCGCCATGGACCCCTCGCTGCTGGTGGCCTACGAAACCCTGGCCCAGGTCTACCAGGAGACCGGCCGCCCCGACGAAGCCGCCGCCGTCATGGAGCAGGCGAACGAGCTGCGACAGGTGATGTTGTAGTGTGTGCGTGGGCATGACATGTGGATCCAGCCGCATGTCATGCCCACGTGTGTCAGCGAATTGCTGATTCACTTTGTTCAGGGGCCTCGATAATCTGACCGTTCTCAGGGTGTTTGTCCCCGCTTACTGCACGCGCGCATACAGCAGCACACAGGCTCAGCACGACGACAAAGCTGAGCGCGATGCGCAGACTCAGGGCATCCGCAACAAATCCAATGACAGGTGGTCCGACAAGAAAGCCCGTATAGCCACAGGTAGCGACTGCTGCAATCGCCGTGCCAGCGGCCTGCTTCGAGGTACGGCCAGCAGCGCTCAGCGTGAGAGGGAACACCACAGAAAATCCTGCGCCAACCAGACCAAAACCGAGAAGAGTAATGGGAAGCCAGGTGACAACGAGAGCGAGCGTGAGCCCGGTGGCAGCCACGATCCCTCCCAGTTGCATCATGGTCCTTGCTCCAAGACGAGCCGTAAGTTGATCCCCAGCCCCTCTGCCCATGGCCATCATCACTGAGAAGGCCGCATACCCAACCGCGGCGAGTCCAGCGCCCGTACGCAGGGTTCCGTTGAGATAGATGGCGCTCCAGTCAGCCATGGCCCCTTCCCCCAGCACCACACAGAAAGCCACCAGACCCAGAGCCAGGATGGCCCGCGTGGGGCGGGCAAACGCGACTGCCGTTCTCTGGGCTTCTGTCCCGGCTGGCAGCAGAAAACGAGCAACAGAGAGTGTCAGGATGACACAGAAGAGCGCGATACCAAGAAAGTGTGGCAAGGGAGCAATGTTGTGAGAGGCCACAAGCCCACCAATAAGCGCACCGGCGAGGCCCCCAAGGCTAAAGCAGGCGTGGAACGAATTGAGGATAGGTCGTCCATATTGCCGCTCGACAGCTACCCCTTGCGTATTCATCGCCACATCCATCGATCCATTGCTGGCACCAAAGAGCACAAGTGCCGTTACAAGAGAGGGAAGGGTTGGTGCGAGCGCTAGCAGAGGAAGCAGGAAACAGAGAATCACGGCCGCAATGATTGTCACAGACCGGCTGCCGAAGCGCGTGGCAAGATAGCCGGACAGATTCATCGCTACGAGCGCACCAACAGCCGTTCCAAGCAGGGCGAGGCCGAGTTCGGCTGGGCGAAGCGCAAGCCTGGCTTGTATGGACGGAATGCGTGTTGCCCAGGTGGCGAGAATCGCACCGTTGAGAAAAAAGAGCAGCGCCACGGCGAGCCGAGCCGATTGTGGTGTCCGTGGCGTTGCCTGATTCCGGTTTCTTGACATCACTGTTCTCCATCATGGAGTGAATGACACGGTTCATATGCAGCCGGGAGGATTGTCAGGGGCATTTCCCGGCTGCATGCCTCTACTGTCCGATCCTCTCCTTCACCGCCTCAGCGAACGCTTCCAGGTCGCCGATGCGCTGTTGGATATGGTCGTAGAGCAGGTCGTGATCAAGGGTGCCGGGATCGTGGACCAGGGAGGCGCGCAGGTCGGTGAGCACCTCCAGGCGATAGGCCAGCGGCTGCGGGATGATCTGCTCCGCTGCCACAATGCTCAGGAGTTCGTGGAACCCTTCGGGACGGCGTAAGCCAAGGGCAGCTACCAGGATGCCACACACCTGGAGGCAGGCCTCAATCGCCAGGTGCAGGTAGCGCTCGGCCAGGCCATAGACGCGGTAATCGGCGATGAACTCCTCGCGCTTCGTCTCTCCCAGCGCGCGTAGAATCCCCACGGCTTCGCCTATCTGCGCCAGGTGGCGCTGCACCAATTCGTTATCTACCGGCAGCACGCGGCCATGCAGGCGGCGGCTCAGGGCCTGGTTCTGAATCTCATCGAACTTCTTGAAATCCAGGTAATCCATTACCGCTTTGGTCTCAAACATGACGCGCTGCTTCTCGTCGCGGCTGAAGAGAATCTGTCCGTACTTGATGACCTGCAACTTGAGCAGCAGGGAGGCTTGATTCAAGATCACCACGTCGATGCTATCCGTGTCCAGGCGCCTGGCCAACTCGCTAAAGAAGTAGAGCTGGTAGTCAAGAAACTGGTCGGCCTTGATCTGGCCCATCAGCAGGATCGCGATATCGACATCGCTCAGATGGCCGAATGAGGTGCGCGTCGAGAGCGAGCCTGCGAGGTAGGCGGCATTGACGGGATTCTGTGTGAAGAGCTGGTTGAGTTGCGTCTGTTTCGTGAATAGGTTCATCAGCATCCTCCGGTATAACCTTGTATCCTGGCCTCTGGGAAGAGGGCGTTAGCCTTCAACCCATTCCTCTCCAGTCGTAGAGACCTCTTTTTTCCAGATGGGGACCGTAGTTTTGAGTGTATCGATGATATAGCGACAGGCCTCGAACGCCTCTGAGCGATGCGGCGTGGCCACCACGATGATCACGCTGGCCTCGCCGATCTCCAGGCGCCCGATGCGATGCGCGACGGCGATGTGCTCGGTGTGCCAGCGTTGCCGGGCCTCGCTCACAATGGCGCGCACCTGCTCCTCCGCCATCTCTGGATACACGTCGTATTCAAGGTAGCGCACCTGCTTGCCGCGCGCCTCGTTGCGCACTACCCCTTCAAAAACAACAATACCGCCCACGCCGGGATCGGCGACGGCGGCAAGCAGGGCATCGCGGTCAAGTGGCTCGCGCGTAATCTGGATCAATGGCTCCATAGTTTCTCCTGGAGTTCTCCTCCACCCATCGGCGGAATAAACACAAGCTCATCACCATTGTGGAGCAGCGTGTCCGCCGGCACGTACTCCCGGTTCACCGCGCAGATCGAGCGCTCCACCACTGGCTGCATGCGCGGATAGCGCGTCACCAGCAGTGCCCGTACATCACTGACATTGGCCCCCTCGCGCACCGTCAGCGTCTCCTCACTCTCCCCGCTCATCTCACGCAATGAGGCAAAGTAACGAATACGAATCTTCATGAAAAGAGTATACCATGTTTTCCTGAGATTTCTCCAGGCTCTTTCATCGTGTGTCCGTAGGGGCGCTGGCTTGCCTCGCCCGCGTAAGCCAGCGCCCCTACGAACACACGCGATTTCCGCTTATGATGCCTGTACAATCACGACGATGGGCAGTTGCGCGACCGAATCGATCTGGACGTGCTGGCTGCCGGCGTTCACATAGAGGCCGGTGGAGGCGCCGCCATCGAGGTTGAGCGCGCTATCGATAGATAGGTCTGAGGCCAGCAGCAGATCGGCGAACTCGTCGAGCGAGAAGGCCAGGCCGGGGCTGGTGATGAAGAGGAGGCGTCCCTGCTTGTCTATAGCCACGACGCTGCGGCGGGAACTGGACGCGTCGGCGCTGAATTGCGCGCGCTTGCCGCCGGGCAGGATCAGCATCGGGGCCGATTGCGTGGCCTGCTGGAGGCCCCCGCCTGGAATGTACGGCTGCTGACTGAGCGCGCGCAGTTGCACGCGTCCCTGGGCATCAAGTACCAGCATGCCGCCAAAGCCGTTGTAGGAGGTGCCGAAGCGCTGGCCATCGGAGACGACAAGACCCTCAGCGTTGTTCTTATCATCGAAGTAGCCGCCGTTGATAATGGCCGTCGCATGCTCTTTCTGCATCCAGGCGCTCATTAGCAGCGGTTGATCGGGCTGGTAGGCCACACGCAGCTTGATGTGGCGCGGGTCGAAGCGCACAATCGTGATACCATCCTCGTTGCCGCTGGGACCTTTCCAATCTTCATAGCGCAACTCGACGCCGGGTGTCGCTGCAATCCATTGATTCGGGGCCGCTGTAGTCGGTCCATCAGATGGACTGGTCGCCGAAGAGGGGCTATTGGTGCTTACACCTGGCAGATCGCAGGCGCCCAGAGAACAGCACGCCAGGAGGCAGAGCAGCGCGCAAAGTTTATGTATATATCTGGCTAACATTCAATGTACCTTATTAGTCTGTTACCCTTCATCTGAAAGACCTATGTGTAGTGGCCCTCCCTTGCGGGGGCCATGGGGGAACATGGCTATATTCCCCCAGAGCCATGTCCTACCCGCTGCTACACTGTTTAGTCGTCAGATCGCAGCGGATCGTGGCGTGATCGAACTTCTGGGTGATGTTGGGAGTCTGGGAAACGTCTGGCATGCCGCGTGGGTAGCCGAACTTCGGCAGGCCGCCGTTCTGATCATAGTATGTCAGGATCAGGACGGGAATGCTATAGCCGGTGTAGATATAATATCGCCCGTGATCGGATGTGGGAATGGTATTTTCCTTCTTGTCGCGCGCGAAGTAATTCGACTGGTCATCGAAGGGGATTGGGTGCTGGAAATCCACGTCATAAGGCGAGATCCAGGTGAAGTCGCTGAAGCCCCAATTCAGCAGATCGCGCATATCGGTCCAGAAGTCCTTGCTGTGTATCACCACGCCGATCAGGTGGTGATGGTCGCGCACGCACGAGATGACCTGGACGAAATTTTTGCCCCCATCCCAGCCGGGTTTGCCGCCGTCAACGCCGGGATACCACCATAGGAACTGGTTGCCGTTGAGCGCGAAGCGTTCCGGGTGGCCGGAACCCTTGGCGATATGATAGATGCGCGTCCCCGTCATCTGGAGGATGAGCGGTATATTCATGCTATAGCGTCCAAGAACAGCGAGATCGTGAGCACTGGAGTAATGGCCGGTCTCCATCAGTCCATGCGGGTTCATGAAATGGCTATCGTACATACCCAACTGGCGCGCCTTCTGGTTCATCAGCGCCACGAACTGGTCAAGATTCCCGCTGACACCGTCGGCGACGGCCACGGCGGCATCGTTGCCGGAGACCAGCAGCATCGCGTACATAAGATCGCGCAGGGAGTACGTCGCGCCTGGCTCCAGGCCAAACTCCGTGCCATCGGGAGCAAGCTGGCCGATGTCATGAAGGATGGTACTATTGATCGTAATCGGCTGATCGGGATTGCCATGTTCAAGGGCCACAACGGCCGTCATCAGCTTGGTTGTGCTCATCTCAGGCAGGTGCATAAAGGGATTGTGGGCATAGAGCGTCGCGCCGGTATCCGCGTCCATCACGTAGGCGGCGGTCGCGAATATCGCCGGTGGGGGATACCGGGTATCCAGCGGCGTGATCACGAGTTCATGAGGGTTCTTAGGCGCCTGCCCAACTGACGAGGGGCCAGGCTGGTTTCCGGAGCCATTCACCTGACGCGTGGCGTGGCTGGAAAAGGCGTTCATCATCAGTGGAACGAGGCTAAGCAGTATCACCAGGACCACGGCCGTGAGCAGCAAAAACAGCTTATTGTGACTCAGGTCGTTTAAGCGCGCCATGAACGACTGTGGGCGGCGCGGCGCGGGTACGAAGCGCGGACGCTGAACGGGCGCCGCCGGCATGTACGCAGATGCCCGCCGCTGCGGGGTCACCGTAACCTTGCCGGTTGCAGTTGGTGGCTGCGCTGGTGTGTAGCGTCCTGGGCGTGGCCTCCTGGGCCTGCTCTCTTCATCCTCGTCGATCTCTGGTGGCGACACCGGAGGAAGGGTATCTTGCCGGTCAATATATAACGATGCCCGTTTGATCTTAGGGACCTGCGGGAATTCATCCGAGTGAAAGCGTTCGGGTGGTTGTGGTGGCGGCTCCATATACCTGCGTCGCGGGCGCGGGTTAGAGGGCGCCGGGTAATCGTATGCTCCATCCTGTTCGTCGTCGTGTGACGGCGGCTTGCGCATGGCGCTATTCCTCTCCATGTATGACAGGTCATCATTCGTGTTTTCTGTTGCTAGTGTAGCATAGCGGCAAAGGGCTGTCGAGAGTGTGGGTGAGGGTTCCCTGGGAGGTGCGTAGCCTATTTCGTGTATGCATTGTACCCTTGACTCTCATCCTCGATAATGCTACGCTGCATCCAGCAATCAACCTCACTTTTTCCGTTCGAGAGCAAGTGCGAGGAGCCTGGTTATGCATCTGAGGACAGCGGTCATTCAACTTAATTCGCGCGCTAATCCTACCGAAAACCTGGAGGCGGTCGCGCGATTTCTGGAGCGCGCCGCCGCTATGGGAGCACAGTTTGTAGCATTGCCGGAGTTCTGGACGTACCTTGGTCCATACAGCGGCTTTGAGAAGGCGGCGCAGACGGTGCCTGGCCCGTTTATCGAGCGTTTGCAGGAGAAGGCGCGCAAGCATAAGATGATCGTGCATGGAGGCAGTATCGTCGAACGGCACCCGACGTTGCCCGGCAAGTTTTACAATACCTCTGTCCTCATCAACCGTGATGGTGAGATTGCCGCGCAGTACCGCAAGCTCCACCTGTTTGATGTGCGCCTGGCGAATGGCGATATACACGCCGAGTCCGAGCGCATTGTGCCGGGTGATGAGATCGTTACCGCCGAAATTGATGGGATTACTTTTGGTCTCGCTGTCTGCTATGACTTGCGTTTCCCAGAACTCTTCCGTACACTCACGTTACGCGGCGCTCAGATCCTGCTGGTGCCGGCCGCCTTTACGCTGCACACGGGACGCGATCACTGGGAGATTTTGTTGCGGGCGCGGGCCATCGAGAATCTGTGTTACGTGGTGGCCCCCGCGCACATCGGGTCATATCCTCCGAACAAACAGTGTTTCGGTCGCTCAATGATCATTGACCCCTGGGGATTGGTGCTGGCGCAGGCGCCAGATGAGCCAACAGTGATAATGGCCGAGATTGATCTGGCGCGTATCGAGCAGGCACGCGCGCAGATTCCCTGCCTGGAGCATCGCCGCCCAGAGGTCTATACTTAATATGTAATCTGGCTAGAGGGCCTGCTGGTCAGCGGCCCTGGATCGCTCACCTGGTGAAAGGATGAAACGACGTATGGCGGATATCGCTGCTATCAAACGGCTTATTGACGAGGGCAAGGTCGAGTACATTAAAATTGGCGGGGCGGATATAGAGGGGGTGTACCGGGGCAAGCGGGTGGCGGCTCCTCACTTCCTGAACTCGCTTGAGGAGGGATTCGCGCAGTGCGATGTGATTTTTGGCTGGGATATCGCCGAGAACGTGCTGCCCGACCTCAAATTTAGCAACTGGGAGCACGGGTTCGCGGATATTATCATGAAGCCCGACCTCTCAACCTTCGCGGTAGAGCCGTGGGAGGAGCAGGTGGCGTCGTGTGTCTGCGATCTGTGGACGGATCACGGCGAACCGGTGACCATCTCGCCGCGCTATGTGCTCAATAAGGTTGTGGAGCGGGCGCGTTCGCTGGGCTACGAAGCCATTGCGGCCTCTGAACTGGAGTTCCGTTTCTTCCGCGAGAACCAGGTATCGCTG
>JALYVR010000160.1 GCA_030853145.1 Chloroflexota bacterium
CGCCCCCCCCCCGGCAAAGGGCTTGCAGCCCCTTGCAACCCCGCTTGAGAAGGGGATCGAACGGCTCTCCCGAACGCCCGTTCGAAAAATTTGGGGTAACTCATGTTAGCATTTTGGTGGGCTGAGGGTACTATTGTAATCGGTAATATGCCATTTGCCGGAGGCATCCTTCTGCAAGGTCAACGTAAGCTGGTAGGTATTTGTAAGGCGCGCGCGCGTCATAGTGTAGTTATACGTTTCGCTATTATGCTGAATTGTCGTATTGGTATCTTTGGTGTATTGCGTAATTGGGCCTTCGCAGCGATCGCTGTCACGCGCCAGTTGGGCAAAGGAGCCTCTGGTAACCTGGGCGGTCAGCGATGGCCCGAAATCATTGTAAGCCTGGTCATATTGCTTGTTGACGATCCTGGTGAGGAAATCGTCAGCCACCGCCACGGCCGCCGCCGTGCCTGAGCCGGAGTTCTGCGCGCCGAATCCACGAATATAGTAGATTACACCGAATCCCAGCGCGCAGAGCAGCAGCACTGCGATAATCACCGCCACCATGAAGATGCTCAGGCCGCGCCTGACCACTGTACCGGTATGCTTTTTTACCTTGCTGGCGGTAGCACCCGACAGCCAGTCGCCGCGCCCTGTCGTATTTGGGGAACCTCTGCCTGCGCCAATAGGACGGCTGACCGGCAAGGTAGGCGGTATCGGGGCACTCTGGTTTAGACCGCCAGGCATCTGTGAGTACACGTTGCCTGAACGCGGCGTTGGATCGTATGGCAGCACGGGCGTGTATACAGGCGTGCGGTCCATAGGCTGAGTAATGGGCCGCACGGATTGTGGCGCCTGGTATTGATAGGCCCGCTCCAAGGCCTCGGCGAACTCCTGCATGCTCGGGAAACGCTGGCGAGGATCTTTGGCCAGCGCCCTGAGAATCACTTGCTCAGCGGCGGGCGGGATAGCTATCCTCTCATGAAGCAGTGGGGGAGGCGCAGACAGATGCTGGGAAATTACCTCTACGTAGGAGCCATTGAATGGCTTTGCGCCGCAGAGCCACTCATATACCACAACCGCCAGCGCATACTGGTCGCTGGCGGGCCGCGCCTTGCCCTGAATCTGCTCAGGAGCCATATAGGACATAGTACCAATGACCGTCTCGTCTGTGCTCTGCGATTGCGAGGTCTGCGCGATCAGGGCGATACCAAAGTCGCTCAACAGGATGTCGTTCCTGTATCCAATCAACATGTTTTCAGGTTTCACATCGCGATGCACCAGCTTGCGCTCATGCGCATATTGCAGGGCGGAGGCGATCTGCTTAACGTAGGGCAGGAAGACGACAGGCGGAAGCTGGCTCCCCTTGGGATGGCGCTGGCGCAGGGTGCCATTTGGCGCGTAGTCCATAACGAGGAGCGGGAGCTGGTTATCCACATCAAAATCGAGCACGCGAATGATATGCGGGTGGAGCAGATGCGCGATGGTCTGCGCCTCGGCGCGGAATGTCTCGATATCCTCGTCCACAATACGTGTGTGCAAGACCTTGATGGCGGCCTGCGTTTTGAGATACACATGCTCGCCAAGGTACACGTCGGCAAAACCGCCGTGCCCCAATAATTTGATGAGTTGATAATTGCCAAGCTGCTGGCCTATGCGTTCGATCATCTCGCCCCCGGACGCCATACAGGGCGCCCCTAAACGAAGCATCGTGCCCCGTTGCATATATCAAAATCTCTCTATCTACACGCAATGCACTCGCTTAATGTTTCATCCTTGATAGCAAGGGTCCGCCTTCATCCTGCCTCATACTCAAGGCAGAGATAAAAAGAAATAGCGCTATGTAGCTGGAATCCGGCGCGTTACGTGTAAGTATTGTGCGAGGAGGTAATCAGATACAGCAGAAAGGGAAATCTATATGCATATTTTACTCATTCTCGCTATCTGGACGTTCATATTCTTCTGCCTTGTGGCAGTGCTTATAAATTCTATCAGCTACTTTCGCTTTTCAAAGCGCCAGCTAAACACGACCATTACCTTCCTGGTGGCAGGGCTTATGATGCTGGCCCTTATTGTTTTTGCTTTTGCCTTTACGATCAACCCCGGCGCATTCAAACTCAGATCTGCTGATGTTTTTTTGTTTGTAATCATGCCCGGAGGCGCGATTATACAAACGATTCTATCCTGGGCCATGCCCGATTCAATATTTAAGCGACATGGTTGGCTGAAATTTATCATCACTGGCGTGGCCACTATTCTGTGTGTTACCGCCGTAATTGGGATCTACACAGATATGTAACCCTGGGTCGTGGAAGTAGAGTTCGCATGAAAGCGGGAAAAGCTCGGCTTGACATTGCCGATGCTTGATGGTAGTATCGTAACATGAACACATTACCGTATCAGGGCAAAAAGGCGCTACCACCAGCGGTTGCGCCGGCCGCGTAGGCGACCACGCCGGGCTTACGCGGCAGGAAATGGCGCTGCTTGTATACCGCTCACCGCTGCTACGCGTGTGAGTGGCCTGTTCCAATGTTTTTCTTCAAGCACGTTTGCTTCCTTTCCTTCCCCGACTCTTTCCTATGGCGTGTAGCGCCGCTTTGGGCAGCGACTCCTCGTTCGTTGCTGAGTGTTCTGCGGCATACTGTGCTCCCAACGCGCCATGCTCACACACACGAGAGAGTGTGGCCCACCATCTACCACCCGTTCTCCTTGCTGCATCCTGGCATGGTCAGACACGGATCTAGCGCGTAGCCTTCAGGATGCAGAAACGCATTGAGTCTATACTTTGGGGAGCACCCGTAAAAGGATTTTTTTAAGTTATGTTATACGTGAATCATATCCTTCTCTCGTATGGCCCGCGCCTGGTGCTTGATGATATAACGTTTACGCTCGCAGCCGGTGAGAAGGCCGGGCTGATCGGAGTGAATGGCGCGGGGAAAAGCTCGCTGCTCAAAATCATCGCCGGCCTGCAAGAGTCCGACGGCGGCACCGTCCTGCGCCCGCGCAGCTTTGGCTACCTGGCGCAGGATATCGCGCATGAAACTACGGTCGCCGAGGGCGCCACCGTACGCGATTTCATTTATAGCAGCACAGGGCTGGATGCAGCGATCAAGACCTACGAGGAGCTATCGCACAAGATCGCTGAACCCGCCAATGGCGATCTTGCTATGCTGCTAACACACTTCGAGCAGGCGCAGAACGCGCTCGAACACCTGGGCTATTACGATGCCGACGCACGGGCTGAGCAACTGATTGAGGGCTTAAGCCTGCCTGGCGTGACACTGGACCGCGACATGCATACGATGAGCGGCGGACAAAAGACCAAGCTGGCCCTTGTGCGCCTGCTCTTCCAGTCACCCGATCTACTGCTGCTTGACGAACCAACCAATTTCCTCGATGTGGAGGCGGCGGACTGGCTGATGGAGTTTTTGGAGCGCTACAGCGGCTCTATCCTGATCATCTCGCACGACCTGGAGCTGCTCGACCACAGCATTAACAAGATCCTGCGCCTCAACGAGTTCACGCACAAAATCGAAGAGTATCGCGGCACCTACTCTAGCTACCTGACGCAGATAGGTGATGCCCTGGCGCTGATGGAGCGCACCAAGAAGTTACAGGAGCGCGAGATTGTGCGCCTGCAAAAGACCTCGCAGAAGCTACGCGGCTACGGCGCGACCCGTGTGAAGCAGCGTATCGCCGTCGATAAGCGCATCGCCACGCTGGACGCCAGCAAACCTGCCTTGCCCCAGGATAGCCGGCGCATCAATATCGACTTCCCTGTGCGCCAAGTCAGCGGGCAAATTGTCCTGCGGGCCGATCACCTGAGCAAGCGCTATGGGACAAAGGAGATCTTCCACGATATCAACTTCCAGATCGAACGCGGAAAACGCCTGGTGGTGATCGGCCTGAATGGCGCGGGCAAGACCACCCTGCTACGCATATTGCTGGAGCTGATCCCGCTCAACGCCGGCACGGTGACGATGGGTGACCGCGTGCGTATCGGCTACTATGCCCAGGAAAACGAGGGGCTGGACTACGACAATATCGTGCTGAACGAGGCGCTGGAGGTGCTGCCTGCCGACCGCAAGCGTGTACGCAATGTGCTCGGACGCTTTCTGTTCAGCGGCGACCGTGTGATGCAGCGTATTGGCACGCTCAGCGGCGGCGAGAAGACGCGCCTGGCGCTGGCGAAAATGGTGCTCGATGGCCCCAACCTGCTAATGCTGGACGAGCCGACCACCCACCTCGATGTGCTGTCACGGGGCCTCGTCGGCGAGGCCCTGGGCAACTACAAAGGCACGATCATCGCCGTCACCCACGATGTGGAGTTCGTTCGCTACCTGCGACCCGATACGCTGCTCCTCATGCCTGAGGGCCGCATCGTGGTCTACGACACTCGCTACGACGATATGCTCATCCGCGCTTAGGCTGGAGGGAACACTAACGAGACGACAGAGACAGCAGGAGGCTCAAGTGAAGAAGAGAGTTGCTTGAGCCTCCTGTCTTTCTGAAATGGATCTTCAGGAAATTACCCGTCAATGTCTTTTTTCTCAAAGAGGCGCATTTCCCTGGCTTTACTAGAGGCAATGCGATAGACCATAATCCCTAAGAGGCACGAAACAGTCAGATTCATAACTTTCCAGAAATTCATTTCAGCCCTCCTCTCATTTTCAGCATTCCGATAGTTCTCCAAATAATACGAGGGGAACTTCCATTTGTTGCACCGGGCGAGCCACATATGACTATGTCTCCCCTGATGAGTGGTGTTCGAGGGAAGAAAGCCATTTGCGTAGGAGGACGGCGAGGGTGTGCTGTTCCTCCCTGGAAAGGGGCTGTAGGAGTCGTGCCTCATTTGCTACATGTGGGAGCAGCGCGCTGTCAACGAGCTTGCGGCCGTGTTCAGTCAATTCAACTAGAATACCACGCCGATCTTCAGGATCAGGAATACGCCTCACCAAGCCTTTTTCTGCCAGTCGGTCGATGCGATTGGTCATGGTTCCAGATGTCACCAGCATCGAGCGAAAGAGTTCGGTGGGCGAGAGCCGATATGGGGCCCCCGCACGACGCAGAGTCGCCAGCATATCGAAGCTCCAGTGGTTCAGGCCGAATTGCGCAAACACCGGCTCCAGTTCCTGGTCCACAACGAGCGCGAGTCGGGAAATACGACCAACGATTCCCATAGGTGAGGCGTCGAGGTCAGGACGCTCAACCGCCCATTGAGCCAGAATGCTACTTACATAATCCTCATTTTTCATAACCCCATTATATCTTAACATCAAGTATCTTGACAACATTCTTTGCGACATGTTAAGCTTGGTATCAAGAATATTGATTACGATATTCTTGAATTTCACATAAATTTAGGGAAATTTCACGAAGAGAAAGGAACAAATCGTGCTGATCCTCTTCTTAACTTTTGTCTTAATACCGATCCTGATATTCTTAGAACTCACGCTACAAAGGTGGCTGTTCAGGAATTCCAATGAGAAAACTGATCGAGAATGGAATCTCTATCAGCAACGATATGATTAGTCGAGATCACACGGGGCTATTGCCATGCGAAGCCTTGCCCCTGAGATAAAATGGCTATCGCATGCGATGCTATCTATCTTTATACTGCCGAAAGCTATATATTTAGATGGTATTATCTATGTACAAATTACAGCTTGCTAGTCTAATGATACCGTGGGAACGTAGGAAGGGTGTTGTATGAGTGATTGCCTGTATTGCAATAAGCCATGTGAAGGGGCGGCGGTTTTTTGTGATGACTGTCGCAATTCGTTGCTTAGTCGTCATGTATCCCCAAAGCGGACTACATATATTGCCCCTGAGATAGCATACGCTCCGGCCGGGCAGCGGCCAGGCGAGGTCAGCTATGAGACACAACCTCTGTCACTAGCCTCGCCACCCGATGGTATTGAATATAGAGCGCCTCTTCCTCTGCAACGATTCCATGCATCGCCGGCCGCGTGGCAGCAGAACAGGCGCCAGTTTCTGTCCGTGCCGCAGCTATTTACACCGAGTGAAGATGACGCGGCGCGCGCGCGAGACACGGGTGAGGACGAGGCCAGTAGCAATCTAGCGTCACAGCCGCTGTCCATGGATCGGCAATACGCAGAGGCAATAGCCCCTGCTATGGCGCCGGCTAAGGGAGCGCAGACCAGGAAATTAGCCTCCCTGGCTGTTACGCGTGTCCTCAGGATACCAGGTTCGCGGAAGATGCGTCTGGCCTGGCCTGCACTGCTGGCGCTGGCCCTGCTTATTATCGCGGCGGATAGTTTACTCCTGCACACTGGTTTCTCCCTGGTGCATCGCTTTGCCGCGCCACCTGGAGCTCCGCCTATGTTGACGGTCACGCCCGCTATGGTCTACCCCGGCCAGAAAGTGCGCCTGCATATAGCCCATTTCCCGGCGCTGACACTCGTGGCTGTCAGCCGCGATATGCAGGTAGCCGTGCCAACCGCCAGCGGATCTCCATTGGTACAGGTAGGAGCGGATGGCGCTGTCGATGTGGCTGTGCTGGCCGCGCAGGGCTGGGGACCGGGACAACATCTTATCGAGGCAGAGGATGTCGTGACCCACTATTCGATCAGCGCCACCCTCCAGGTTACCGGTCACGGTCCACTGCTCGCCCCGCGTCTCCAGCTCGGTCAGACCGCGCTCAGCATGGGCACCGGTGTGCAAGGCGCGAACACGCTGCAACCGCTGCTATTGCGCAATACGGGCGACGGCTCCATCGCCTGGGTGGCCAGAAGCGATCAACCCTGGCTCGTAGCTACTCCAGCTCAGGGAAGTTTCAATAATGCGCAGCGGATCATCATCGCGGTGAGCCGGGCCGCGCTGGCACCGGGAGACTACCGGGGCAGAATTACGATCTCCTCAACGGCTGGCCCTGGCGAGGAACTGGGCGCGACTATGACTGTGCGCGCGCTGCCTGCCCGGCCGGGAGCCGTCATCGCGCTAGCACCTCCCGCGCTTTCATTTACCGCCATAGACCACGAGGCCGACCCCAGCGGTCAGCTTATGACTATAAGCAATCCTGGCTCGCAGCCTTTATACTGGTCCCTCGCCCCCAAAGCGTTGCCCTGGCCCGCTGGTACTACGAGCCAGGGTACGCCTCCTGTATCCAGCAGCAACTGGTTACGCGCCAGTCCCGCTTCTGGTATGCTGGCGCCTGGACAACATACCTCGATCCAGGTGATCGTGCATAGCTATGACCTGTTGCCAGGCGTCTACACGCTCCTACTCTCGCTGACCTCTGCCCGGCAGGCACTCGATAGCCCTCAAGCGCTGGCTGTCTCGCTCACGGTGCAACCAGGTTGCAGGCTGGCGCCAAGTACCGGCAACCTGTCTTTTATCACAATCTCCAACCAGCAGAACCCGCCCGGTCAGTTCATTAGCCTGGCTCTGACGAGCGGCTGCACGCGTGCGATCCCCTGGCAGACATTCTCATCGAACTCCTGGCTGACGGTGGCGCCCGGCAGCGGTCAGCTATGGAATACGGCCAGTGCCCTCGTGGACATTGAGGTAGACGCACATATGCTCCAGCAGGATACCTATAGTGGCTTTATCATCTTTTCGACCCCGCAGTCCTCGCAGACGGTGATGGTCCAGTTGACGGTGTTACCGATATCTGCCTCGGCCTCACAGGTCGCCGCCGCGCAAGCCACCTCAGCCACCGCGCAAGCCACCTCAGCCACCGCGCAAGCCACCTCAGCCACCGCGCAAGCCACATCTGCAACCACACAGGCTACGAGCCAGGCCGCGCAACCGCCTGCTATGCTGGTAGCGCCCACGGCACTAAGCTTCTCGGCGACGCAGGGAGGCGCCAATCCGCCAGCCCAGCTTGTGGCGATCTCTGCCAGCGGCGGTTCAATCTCATGGCAGGCCAGCATAACAACAGGCGCACGTTGGCTCAGTGTGGTTCCAGCGCAGGGATCTGTGCCTGGCGGTCAAGCGCAGCAGATAGCTGTCCATGTCGATATCAGCGGACTGGCGCCGGGAATCTATAGCGCCCAGATCGCAGTCACTGCGACCTCCACTAGCGAGCAAGCGGTGCAAGGCGCTACTCAGACCATCGAGGTCTCACTGACCGTCCTGCGGCCCTGCTCACTACAAGTGGCTCCCATGAGCCTCTCTTTTACCTCCTCGCTGCTTCAACCCGATCCACCGGCGCAGAGTGTGACCTTGAAGGAGGTAGGGGACTGCGCCCGGCCGGTCTCGTGGAGCGCCTCGCCGGATGCAAACAGTAGTAGCTGGTTGCAGGTCTCCACGACCTCCAGCCAGGACAATGGGTCGGGGAGCAGCATAAAAGTAACCATTAACGCGCAAGGCAAGCTCCTGGGCCATTATAGCGGGCAGATCACGCTCGCAGCCACCGATAACACAGGCACCCAGGTGCAGAACACCCCCCAGGTCATCTCGGTGACGCTTACCGTAGTCGGGTGACGGCTGGAAGGGAAAGGACGCCGGCAGCGCCTACGCTACCGGGCTGTGCATCGTTCAGGCGATCAGGAACGTGTTAGAACTTGTTACCAGGTAGGAACGTATTACCAAATAGAATAGGGCTTTATTCACGAACTGAAAATTGAATGGTAAGGCAAGCAGAAGCGATGAAGCGTGAATCATCGCCTGATATGAACCCGATTCGAAAGGCAGGATAGCAAAAATGTTTCGTAGGAGAAAGAAAGCGCGCCGGCGCAATCAACTCATAAGGTGGGTTGCTGAAATCGTCGCAGTGGCGGTGACAACACGGTTAGTCCGTCAGTTCATGCGCAGATTGTAGTTGATACGCGAATCCTAATAGAAGGGCGTCGCTGGCT
>JALYVR010000161.1:0-3440 GCA_030853145.1 Chloroflexota bacterium
ACCGGGACGCTGGTGGTCGCCGCCGACCTGCGCGGGCATGGCCGTTCGGAGGGCAGGCGCGGCGACATCGACCGCTTCGACCGCTACCTTGAGGATATCCAGGCTACGATCACCTGGGTGTGTACACGCTGGCCGGCGCTCCCCATTGTGCTGCTTGGTGAGAGCATGGGCGCCTCTATCGCCATCCAGTACCTTGCCAGCGGTCTGCATGGCGCCGAGATTGCTGGGCTGGTGCTGGTCTCGCCTGTGCTGCGCCCGACGATTCATCCTTCGATGCGCGAGGTGGCCCGTTTCATGCGTTCGCTGCTCACAGCGCCCTCGCGCCCCTCGATCGCGGTCACGGGTCGCGAGGAACTGGGCTGTCGCGATCATGCCTTCAACGACAGGCTGCGCGCCGACCCGCTCTTTGTGCGCCATGTGAGTGTGCGTTTCCTCAATAGCCTGACTACCTGGCTACGTCAGACCAGGCGCAAGGCTGGTTCTGTCAGGCACCCGATCCTGATTCTCCAGGGCGCGCAAGATTACATCGCCCATCCCCTGGGTACCAGCCGCTTCCTACGCCAGATCGCCACCAGCCAGCACCAGCAGCACCTCGTCACCTTTCCAGAGGCCTATCACTGCCTGCTTTACGATCCGGCCACCCCTTCGGTGATGCAAGAGCTGGCCGCGTGGCTCGTGGCATATTCTGCGCGCGTGGATACGGAGCGTGTGGACGCGAATATCGGGTAGGGATGGGAGAGAAGTGAAGATGGGTCATCCGTAGGGCGTGGCTTGCTACTCTGCGTGTCTGTAGGGGCGAGGCAAGCCGTCGCCCCTACAGAATCACCGGGTGCTGCCATCAGTGGTCGCGCCAGGCGTCAACATGCCAGACGGCCTGACCAAACAGCCTCCATGCTCCCAGCAGGAACACGATGGCGAACACGAGCAGGCCTGGCACGAGCAGAAAGTCTCCGCGAAACAGGTCGTTTATCACGTCAAGCATCTGGATGAGGGCCATCAGCACCATGAATCCGGCCAGCATTCGCCGGGCTCCCGTTGCCAGGAGAATTAGCAACATCACCGCCAACGGCAGGTTTCGCGCAAACAGGTAGTCCGCATAGACCCGCGCCGCATCTGTTATGGGGCCATTTGCCAGCATCGTGGGGTCCACCTTACTGACGATGGCGCCCGTCACGGTCAAGACTGCGCCCAGGATGACGGCTATATAGATCCACCAGGGAATGGATGCGACAGGCTGAGGCGCCCTCAGATCGCCCGCGTGTATGGAATCATCTAACTGTGTAGAGTGCTCCGTCATGGTTGATACTCCTTTGGGAAAGTCTCTCTTGATTGCCAGAAGAACGATGTTATTTGTTCCTCTTTATGGAGTATAGAGGATGAACCGTTCCTGAAGCGTCCTCTTCAGCGTTCTTTGATCAACGGTTTATGCTCATTCCTTTGTGGATAAATAGCTCCATCCCATAAAAAGGGCCGCTGGTACTGCCAAAGGGTTGGCGATACCACCACCAGTTCCAGACACGGTGGATAGTCAGGCCCAGATTAAATCTGGCACCGGGAGGTGGAGTATCTCCATAGCTGAGCCAGAGAAGAGGCCCAACTCCACTTCCTTGCGTGGGGTCAGAGCACATCTCGGGCGGTTTTTGACCTGGCGCACACGCCTGAGGTTTGTAGCCCTGGTCCCACCAGCTACGTAGAACGTACTGATGAGCAGTGTAGTTACTGGTATTTCCGGCAGCGTCACCGCCAGCGGAAATAATCACAGGTACATTCTCCCAACTCGGACAACCGGTCGGATAGTCGAGACAGAGATTGGGATAGTCCCGCAGGTACCAGGCAAAGGGCCATGTAGCATCGCTTGTCACGCCGATGCGCATCTGATAGCTGCCGCCAAAGTCCTTCTGGTTGACAGCGTTGATGCGGTCCATAACCGTATTGACATCAGGAGTTGTCTGCACATAGATCATCATTTCGTGCGGACCATCGGCTGGATCAACATAGGAGACTTCGTCCATATTCTGAAGAGTTGGTAGGAGCAGCAGTATAGCCATGATTACCCCAAAGGCGCCCAGCGCAACCTTACCAATCCCTATACGCGAGTGTGAATGAGGAGTTGGGGGTAGCGCTTCCTGTTCGCGGGCCAGAGTACGTTGAGTGGCGCTGAGGAGGCGCTCTTTACTGAAGTGGAAACAAGCCATGATGCATGGTTCTAATGCTATTGCTGCAAGCAACAGCAAGGGCATAGTCATAAAGATCATCAGCCAGGGCATCTTTTCACCCGCCCATGAATACAGAAAGCAATCGCCCAGGAACCAGTACACCAGAAACAGCCGGAACGCATTAGGTTTCCAGAGACAGCGCACAATGCCTGCCATGCCAAAGACAACACCTACCTGCTCATAGAGTGGAATGAGCAGCAGATAGTAGTACCAGGGTTCATCACCGCGTGCGATCTGCTGCTGCTCCAACCAGTAATAGAGACCTTGCCAGATTCCTGAGCCGATGCCGCTCCGGATTTGTGTAAACAGAGCGGTAAAAAGCACGCAGAAAATAGTCCAGCCCAGGATGAAGGCCAAAAACCAGTGTGTCCAGGGCATGGTCAGGATGGTATCAAGCACCGGTTGGCGACGATCGACATACCGTGCAAGCCCATGTCGCCCTGGTTGAGCCATCCTGCCAAAAATCTCACGCGTCAGAATTGCGAGAACAAAGAGTCCCAAAAGAATTCCCACCCAGGGTACAATGGCTACTGTTACAGACTTGATCCTGGCTATATCGAGGTCGGCCACGCTCGTATGGGTATTAATGTAGGTCGAAAGCTGATTGAGGTATCCCAAAGCGATTTTGGCCGCGATAGCGGTCATGAGAAAGTAGGCCAGTACTGCCATCAGCGCAAAGGTACGCGGCAGAAAGCGCGCCGCTCGCTGGTTGGGAAGCCGTGCGCGCAGGCGGAATCTGGAGCCAAGTTCCCAAACAATGAGGGCGCCCAGGAAACTGCCAAAAACCGCGATTGTCAGGAAGGTTGCTTCGCTGGTCGCGTAGGAGAGCGCGAAGCCCGCAGCCGCCAGCAGGAGCCAGCGCAACTGACGATCGCGCACATAGCGGGCTACTGCTACCACTAGCAGCAGGGTAAAGCAGGCCATGTAGATGTCCTCGCGCGCAAAGCGTGAGAAGTAGACGAGGCTGGGTGAGACTGCCAGGAGAAAACAGGCTAACCAGGCACCAGGTTTACTCAGGTAATCGTGTAAGAAGTAGGGCAGTCCGACCAGCACTGATCCCAGTAAAGCCGCAGGGATACGCACCGTAGTGGTAGTGACTCCGTAATCGGGCGCTCCCAGCCAGTGGGCGATTTGGTAGGTCAGCGCAATGGCGTGGAACTGGAATGGACCATGGAGCAGCGGATTGTAGGAATAACAATTAGGGTTGGTGACAGCTAGACAACT
>JALYVR010000161.1:3450-8800 GCA_030853145.1 Chloroflexota bacterium
ATCGTGTTCTGTAGCAAGCCAAGAGAGAAATAGGCGTGCTGGCTCTCATCGTGATGCAGCGGCTTGGCGCCAAGATCCCAGAAGCGTAGCACAACGCCCAGCAAGATCACGCCCCAAAAAGGCGCCCAGGCCAGAATCTGTTCACGCGTGGGCTTCCTGAACCAATGCCTTGAGGAAGGTTGGGGAGCAGAAATAAGTGGTGCTCCCCCTAAACTATTCTCGTGCTTTTCTAGAAATGTTTGATCCATTTTTGCTTCTCACTCCATGCTGTCATTTGCCCATAATGTGATATGCAGATGCTCGTTATCTGCCTTTCAGGAGAGAAAGAACTATCTTTTCTAGAGACGATATTCGGAGTGTTTTCATTCCCAAAAATGCCAATGAGATAGTTCGGTGGCTTATATTCACTTAGGAGAGGATGCTTAAAGGTAGAGTACAAACTCCCGCTTTGTAGAGGTGCATGGCCGGGTACCCTATCCTCTGGCGCCCTGTCGCTCGCTGGTGAATGCAAGCAAACGCGTGCCTAGCGTGCGCATAGGCCGTATGCAGCAGCATGCGAGCAGGGGCAGGAGCCAGGTCCAGGGGCCACGGAAGTAGATCCACTGGAAGCCTGGCAGGCCGGGGACAAAGCTGGCGTGTGTGCCCCAGATGGAGATGCAGTAGGTCATTAGCATGCTAAAGGCTAGCAAGCGTATGGCGGCAGGCTGGCCAAAGATGCCGGGGAGCAAGTGTGTGTGTTCTCCGGTGACCTCAATGAGCGCGTACAGGCCGAAGAAGGTCACCAGATACCAGGGCCAGAACCACGGGGAGCCAATGGCGCAATAGAGCAGCCAGACCACGGCCAGCCAGCGTAAGAGGCGTGCCGGGGTGTTGATGCGCTCAGGGTTGCGGAACGCCCGCCAGCAGAGCCAGCCGTAGATGATCACAAAGATGCCGGTACTCAGGGTATGCGTAAAGCGTTCAGCGCGCGAGCCAACCGAAGCGGCCAGCGGGAAGCCCAGGTGGCTGGCGATGCCATTATAAAACTGGCCCGCGAACTCCGCGAAGGTATTGATATTACGATAGGTAGACGGGTTGACATACAGCACGTTCAAAATGGCCCCCCCCTGCCAAAAAGGCGCGTAGAGCAGCAGGATAGTGCCACAGTAAGCAGCAGTGGCGAGCACGCTGTTCTTGACGCGCCGGGGCTGAGTCCACAGGAAGAATAACAGGCCGGGAAAGAGCAGGACAGCGTTGAGTTTGAGACACGTTGCCAGCGCCAGGAACACGGCGGCGAAGAGGTACCCGTGCTGCGTGGTTCTCCCGCGTACCAGGAACCAGATCGCCAGCAGGACGAAGAAGAGTAGCGAGCTATCGTTATGGGCATTCACGCATGCCTCGATGAGCAGGAGCGGGTTCCAGGCAAAGGCCAGCGTGGAGCGTAGGCGCAGCTCAGGCGAGATGTAGCCTTTGGCGCGTTGTAGAGAGCCGCCGATTGACCAGATGAGCGCGGTAGATCCCAGGTGTGTTGCCAGTCCAAGCAGCCGGAATGCCAGGAGGGGTGCCAGCATATTCGCGGAGCCAAAGATAAGCGCTACCCATTGCAGCAAGGAGCTGATCCCTGCCCAGGTAGGTCCATACGCCGAGGGCTGATTAATCCAGTACAGGTAAGGGTAGACGGCATCATGGCGCAGCATGGTTGGCAGCGTGGTCAGCGGATTGAGATGGTAGAGCACCCCCATGCGCGCATAGACGATATAGGAGTATACATCAGGCGAGGTAGCGACAGGCGCGAGCAGGCAGAGTCCGCCGAGCAGGAGCGTCGAGCCAAAGATAGAGCGCCGCGTGATATGTTTGGGTAGGTAGCGTAGCGCGATCAGGTAAAACACAAAGATCAGCAAGAAAGCCGCCAGGAGCAGGGGCGACTCCATCCTGCTCAAGAGGGCCGGCGGCGCCCCGGCAATGTTCAGATGACCGGGGATCAGCGACGGCGAGACCTGCCATCCCGGAAAGAGCGCGAACGTAGGCCAGAGCACCCATGTGCCCAGTCGGGTCAGCAGCGCATCGCTCAGCCACAGGCCGCGTAAAGGCAATATCGCGTCAAGAATGACAAAAGCGGCCACCATCGCGGTTAGAATGCTCAAGGGAAAGGGACTGCGGCGCTGCACCGCTGGTAATTTACGTTCTACAGAAAACTGTGCGCTATCCGTTTTGATTTGCATAGTCCCGATCTACATTCACATAATCCAGTGTCTCACAGGTGTGAGTCGCTGGGCTATACGTACATACCAAATTTAGGAAATATGTATTTCGCCTTGAGAGTTTCTTGAGTTTTCTCTGTTAATATAGAGAGTAATAAAGTTGTCTATTCAGCGAACTTCTCAAGAGACCTATGGGTTATGACGATTGAACCAGGGTATTGGGCACAAATTCTGTGACATTTAGATATATGCAATCGACCTGCTAAATATCACAGCCCTACGAGGGTAGAGCCAGGAGGTGAAGACATGAGCATGGAACCGGATCAAGATATATATAATGGACCAACGCAGCCTCGACCGTTGAGGCTGCCGGCGCTGCCAGCAACCGTGGGCCAGCCGACGCTGCCTTTGCAGCAGGAAAATCAGGCCGGTGGCACCTTCTCTGGACCGGCAGCATCCCCTGCATCCAACCAGAGCACGACTACAAAGCGACCAATGTCGCGTCGCAAGCTTATCGGGGGACTGGGCGCGCTGGGGCTAGCTGGAGCGGCCGGGGGGATTGCCCTGGAGCAGTTGTGGGCGCATGGCGTCCTGCACGGGCCTATGGCGGACAGCGCTCAGACCGGACACTTGCTACGGCGGGCCGGCTTTGGCGCCACCCCCGACGAGTTGACGATGTACCGCGGCCTGGGTTTCAGCGGCGCGGTTGACCGGCTGCTCAACTACCAGCAGGTGTCGGATGACGACCTGGAGCAGCGCCTGGGGAAGCTGAACCTGGACCTCAATAAGCCGGTAGACCAGCAGCGCTGGTGGCTGCTGCGCATGGCGGGGACCAAACGGCCGTTGCTGGAGAAGATGACGCTCTTCTGGCATGGCGTTCTCACCAGCAGCTTTCGCAAGGTGGGAGGTCCCACTACCTACCAGCGCATGATTATCCAGAACCAGTTTTTGCGCAATCATGCCTTCGACACCTTTGACAACATCCTGCTCGGCATCACCAGCGACCCGGCGATGCTCGTCTACCTGGACCTGACGAAAAGCACCAGTCGCGCGCCTAATGAGAACTACGCGCGCGAACTGATGGAACTGTTCACGCTGGGCCTTGGTCATTACACCCAGCAGGACGTATCCGAGGGGGCGGCGGCGCTTACCGGCTGGCATGTGCGGGGCCTGGAGTCCTATTACGCGCCGCGTAGTCACAACACCCTGACCAAGCGTTATCTGGGGCAAACAGGGAACCTCGATTATAAGGATGTGATCCACATCCTCGCGAACAATCCCGCCACGCCCTGGTTCATCTGCCGCAAGCTCTTCAGCTTCTTCGTGTATGAAAATCCGAGCATTGATGATCTGAAGCCGTTAGTAGATAGCTATGTGCAGAGCGGTCACAACATGGGCGCGGTGATGCGCACGTTGCTGCTCTCCCCGCAGTTCTCCTCGACGAAGGCCTATCGCGGCCGCGTCAAGTCACCTGTCGAGTTCGCGGTGGGGGCGTACCGGACGCTGAATATCCAGAATGATGGCACCGGCTGGTCTCCTCTTGTGACGTTGCTGGGACAAACCATCTTCGATCCGCCCAATGTCGCCGGCTGGCCGGGCGACAAGGTGAGCGCGCTCTGGCTGAACAGCGGTACCTGGATGACGCGCCTGAACTACCTTGATCTCCTGCTGGTGCGAGGCACGTTCCACGGCAAGGGCGGCAAACCCATCGATTTGCAGGCGGTAGTGAACGCCAATCAGATTGACTCGCCGGAGCGCTTTGTCGATTACTTCGCCTCGTTCCTGCTGGATGGCGTGCTGGACTCTGGACACCGCTCGCAATTGCTGGCGTACTTCACGACCAGCGATAGCAGCAAGCGAGGAGGACAGATCACCCTCACCGGCGGCAAGAGCTACCCGCTCAATCGCGCGCGGGGTACGCTGTACCTGCTGATGGCGTCGCCGGAGTACCAGTTGAATTGATGGAGGCAACATCCGCGTAGGGGCGCAGGCCTTGTCGGCGGGCAAGGGGAGCCGAAGGGGAACCGAAGCGGCGACCGTACATGAAATGATCAAGGGAGGCAGGCAATTATGAAACTTACGCGTAGAGCTATGATAAAAGATGGGTTGATGGCGGTATCGGCGGGGATGGTTATGCCCAGCATTTTCAGCCGGGGGGTAACCTCGGCGCGAGCGCAGGCACTGGATGGGTCGCGCTTCGCGCAGGCGGCGAACAATAACATCTTGATCGTTGTGCAGTTGGCGGGCGGGAACGATGGCTTGAATACGGTGGTGCCGTATAGCGACTCGCTCTACCACAAGCTGCGACCGACACTGGGGCTGTCCGACAGCCAGGTATTGCACCTGGACACGCGGCTGGGGCTGCATCCAAACATGCAGCCGCTGAAGCAGATCTGGGATCAGGGGCACATGGCTATTGTGGAGGGGGTGGGCTATCCCAACCAGAGCCTCTCACACTTCCAGGCCATGGACATCTGGCAGACGCTCGACTTGAGTGGCAATGGCAGCGAAGGCTGGCTGGGAAAATTGGTCTCCGGCTGGGTAGACCAGGATGGCCACCCTTTCAAAACGATGGATATTGGCGTGCAAACATCTCAGGCGCTCTCATCCATCAGCGCACCCGTGCCAACGCTGAGTAGCGTCAACACCTATCGCCTCTATCCCGATCCCGCCGACGTAGCGGACGGTGGCAATGCCCGCTTGCAGGCGCTGATGAATCTCTACAATTCGTATCCCAAAACATCTCCCTACGCGGCCTTGCTCGATACAACGGCCCTGAACGCGCAGCAAGGTTCGACTGCATTGCATACCGCCGATGCACAGTACAAACCAGCAGTGACCTATCCAACTGGTCCCTTTGCCGCTGGTTTAAAAGTCCTGGCAGAGGCCATTGTCCAGGGTTTGGGCCTCCGCGTCGGCTATGTGACGTTAGGCGGGTTCGATACGCACGCCAACGAACAGTCTACACACGATCTGCTGATGACGACATTAGCCGATGGCCTATCCGCCTTCTACACCGACCTGGCACAGCACGGCAAAGCCGACAACGTCGTCATCATGACCTGGTCCGAGTTTGGTCGGCGAGTCGAAGAGAACGGCAGCCAGGGGACCGATCACGGCACTGCGGCACCCATGTTCGTTCTGGGCAATGCCGTCAACAAGGGCATATT